>JAAZZI010000024.1 GCA_014239225.1 Gammaproteobacteria bacterium | reverse complement strand
AAAGATTAGGAAGTACAGGGCTAGGAAATGGTATAGCAATACCTCATGGACGATTAAAATATTGTGAAAAGACGATAGCAACTTTTATACAGCTTAACAATGGAATTGATTACGGGGCTATTGATAATATGCCTGTCGATTTGATCTTTGCTTTAATTGTTCCAGAAGAATCAACTGATGAACATTTACAAATATTAGCAATACTCGCGAAAATGTTAAGTGAAACAGAAACTGTTGATAAATTGAGAAACTCAAAAACAGCAAAAGAAATATTTTCTATTCTAACAAATTAAAAAATGTCAGACGTTACCAATAAATTAAGCATAGAAGATCTCTTCAGTATTCAACATGAGAGATTGCAGCTTGAATGGATAGCGGGGAATCGTGGGGCTAAAAATACAATTGTACGTGAGAATATAATAACAGCAAAAACTAGTAATACTAAAAAAAAGGAGCGCGCAGCAAAGAAAAAAATTGAAAATATACCATCTGATCTTTCTTTAATTGGTCATTTAAATTTAATTCATCCTCAACAAATACAAATTATCGGTAGCATGGAAATAAAATACTTAGAAGAGTTAAGAGATATCTCTATGCAAGACGCAATCAAACAAATTTTTAGTGGACAAACAGTCTGTATAATTATTTCTGATAATTGTAATGTTCCTGAATTGCTTAAAAATAAAAGTAATGAATATGATATTCCACTATTCTCCACCCCAGTTAATGGAAATAAATTGGCCGACGCACTTCACTACTACTTAACAAATTTATTTGCAGACATGCTGACGTTGCATGGAGTTTATATGGAAGTTATGGCAATCGGAGTACTAATAACGGGGCCCAGTGGAATAGGTAAAAGTGAATTAGCATTAGAATTGATTTCTCGAGGTCATCGTCTAATTGCAGATGATGCCCCGCAATTTTCAAAGATCGCGCCCGATATAATTAATGGTACTTGCCCAAAATCACTGCAAGATTTTCTTGAAGTTAGAGGCCTTGGAATATTGAATGTTCGTGAATTATTTGGCGATAGTGCAATTAAAAAAAATAAATATTTAAAACTAATTGTTCAATTACAACCAATGGATATGAAAAATCATTCGCTGATAGACCGGCTAGAGGGTAGTTACAATACACGAAATCTACTTGATATGAATATCCCTGAAATAACGCTACCTGTTGCGCCCGGACGTAATCTTGCTGTAATGATGGAATGTGCAGCGCGAAATCATATTTTACGCGATGATGGTTATAACGCTACTGAAATATTTGCAAGACGACAAGAAAAATTGATTAAACCTATAGAGAAATAAATTAAAAAATTATTTAATAATTGGTTTGATGTAAAAAAATATTAGGAATTTTAAAATGAGCGTAGGTCTATTAATAATTTCACATAATAACATCGGGGAATCTTTGATTAACACTGCAAATGTAATGATCAAAGAAAATCCCTTAACCACAAAAATTATTTCTGCAGTTTTAGAATCTACCTCTGATGAATTATATGAAAATGCTACCTTGCTCATTAATGAGCTCGACCAAGGTGATGGTGTTCTTATCTTAACTGATCTTTTTGGCTCAACACCAAGTAATATTGCACATCGACTTCTTGAGAAAAAAAACGTGAGCATTGTTAGTGGAATTAATTTATCAATGCTAATACGGATATTTAACTACCCGCATTTAAACTTAAAAGAAATTACAAAAAAAGCATACAGTGGTGGAATAGATGGAATAAAAATTAACGGGGTTAGCGGCGGTGATATCGAGTGAAAAATAAGAAAATAATAATAAATAATAAATTAGGCTTGCACGCGCGTGCGGCTGCAAAATTTGTCCGCATTGCGTCAGGGTTCCAATCTGAAATTATGATACATTTAGGAAGCCGTGAAGTAAGCGGAAAAAGCATTATGGGAATAATGATGTTAGCGGCAGGAAAAGGAACAGAAATAAATATTATAACTATTGGCCCTGATGAAAATGAGGCTATGACCTCTCTAGAAGACCTAATTATTAATAAGTTTGGTGAACCTGAGTGACAATTTCAATACAAGGCATTAGCGTTTCTCGCGGTATTGCTATTGGACAGGTACATTGTATAAAACGTGATCAAATCGATACGCCCGAATATCTTATACGCAAAACACAAATCGATAGTGAAATATTGCGCCTCGATAACGCTATAACAAACGCACGTAAAGAGTTACGTGCGATACGTGACCATATTCCTAGCTCGACTTCAATTAATATTTCTGAATTTATAAATACACATTTATTAATGCTTGAAGATAATGCATTAACAGAAGAACCTAAAAGAATAATAAAAGATCGCTTGTGTAATGCAGAATGGGCGCTCAAATTACAGCGGGATGCATTAGTTAATGTTTTTGATGAAATGGCTGATGCTTATTTAAGTACAAGAAAAGATGATGTTGGTCACGTAGTAAATAGAATTTTGCGTATTCTTTTAAAACAAAAACCTTTGCTAGATGAATTACCTGATGAACATTTAAGAGGTAAAGTGATAGTAGCTGATGACTTGACACCGGCAGATACTGTCTTAATGCAACATTATGGTATTGCTGCTTTCGCAACCGAATTTGGTGGCTCAACATCACACACAGCGATTCTTGCACGAAACCTAAGAATTCCTGCAGTAGTAGGACTACATAGCGCAAAAAAACTTATCAAAAACGATGATTTAGTAATTCTTGATGGCGGTTCTGGTATTGTCTTGGTTAACCCAGATAAAACCGTACTAAGTTATTACATAAAAAAACAAAATGAAGTAAAAAAATATTACTCTTCACTCGAAAAACTTAAAGATTCACCCGCAAGATCGATTGATGGTATACCAATAACATTAATGGCTAATATTGAACTCCCCGAAGATTTTGAAACAGTCAGAGATATTGGTGCTGCTGGTGTAGGATTATATAGAACAGAATTTCTTTATATGAATCGAAATAATCCTCCAGATGAAGAAGAACATTTTCAAACTTATATTAAAGTAATAGAAGCATTACGTGGATTACCCTTGACAATTCGAACGGTTGATTTAGGCGCCGACAAAGAAGTCGATGGTGTTGGTCGTCAAACAAGTAACATAAGATCAAATCCTGCGCTTGGTCTACGTGCAGTAAGATTATGTTTAAAAGAACCAGAGTTTTTTAGGCCCCAATTGCGAGCAATTCTAAGAGCTTCTGCACACGGGCCAATCCGAATTATGATACCTATGCTTACTAACACACAAGAAATGCAACAAGTCTTATTTATTATTGACGAACTTAAACTTGAGCTAAAAAATAAATTAATTGAATTCGATCAGGAAATAAAAGTTGGCGGTATGATTGAAGTACCTGCATCTGCAATTTGTGCTGATATTTTTGCAGATAAACTCGATTTCTTATCAATCGGAACAAATGATCTTATCCAATATACAATGGCAATTGATAGAATAAACGATGAAGTTAATTATTTATATGATCCGTTACATCCCGCGGTATTAAGGCTTATACAAGCAACAATAGTTGCTGGTCAAAAAGCTAATATACCCATCTCGATGTGTGGAGAAATGGCTGGCGAAAAAGAATACACGCAATTACTGCTTGGATTAGGGCTCCGAGAATTTAGCATGCACCCTGCTACTTTGCTTGAAGTTAAAGAAATTATAAATAAAACGAATATTAATGAGCTTGTTGAGTTAACAAAAAAAGCATTAATGACTGATGGAAATTCCTAAAAGTAAACATGCCATTTAAGTAGAATAAATATACTTTTATTTTATTTATTTCATCGTTATTAATTAACATAATTTAGCATTACTTTCCTGCCACTGATAAACTCTTGTTTATTAATAAATAACTTTTTAAAAATGAACGAAACTTCAAAACAAAAACTACCTGTTATAGATGCTCTACATGAAGCATTAGAAAAGAATAACCGTGAAAACGTGAAAACGATTATAGCGACTCTTCACCCATCAGAAATAGCTGATATTTTAGAAAGCGTTCCGGGACGAGAACGAGAAAAACTATGGAGTCTTATCGACGCTGAAATCGAAGGTGATGTTCTTTCGCATATGCAGGATGCAGTGAGGGCTGAGTTGCTTGAGCATATGCCTCCTGATGAAGTGGTCGATGCGACTAAAGACTTAGAAGCAGATGATGTTGCTGATATTCTACAAGATTTACCTGAAGATATTGCTGAGACAATACTTCAGTCAATGGATGAGCAAAATAGGCAGCGATTATCGTCTGTACTAACATATCCTGAAGATACTGCCGGCGGCTTAATGAATGTTGATGTTGTTGCCATACGGGCCGATGTCCCCCTTGATGTTGTAACTCGTTATTTACGTCTGTTAGGAAAAATTCCATTAAAAACAGATAATATTATGGTTGTTGATCGAAAAAATAAATATTTGGGTGTCCTGCCACTAACTGAATTATTAATAAGAGATCAAGACACAAAAGTAAGCCAATGGATGGAAGAAGAGCCTTATATTTTTGTTAATACCCCAGCAAAAGAAGTTGCAAAAACATTTGAACAACGTGATCTAGTTTCTGCCGCAGTCATTAATGAAAAAGGTTTTTTACTTGGGCGCATTACTGTTGATGATGTCGTAGACGTTATACAAGAAGAAGCTGAACAAACATTACGAAGTATGGCGGGCTTAAGCAATGAAGAAATGTTTTCGCCAATTATTACCAGCACAAAACGTAGAGCGCTTTGGTTAGGCATCAATCTATTAACGGCTTTTCTAGGGGCATGGGTAATCGGTCGGTTTGAAGACACGATACAACAACTTGTTGCTTTAGCTATTCTTATGCCGGTTGTTGCTGGAATGGGCGGTATTGCTGGCAGCCAAACACTAACTATTGCTATAAGAGGTATTGCGCTGGGACACATAGCAAAAACAAATATAAAACCACTGCTTATCAAAGAGCTATCTATTGGCATATTAAATGGTATTTTTTGGTCCTCTGTAGTGGCTATTATAGTCATTATATGGTTCGGGCAATTTTCTCTCGGTATAATTATTGGCGCATCAATGATTATTAACCTTATTATTGCTGCGTTAGCAGGCGCAACTATACCTATTATTCTGAAACACTATGGAATAGATCCTGCTATAGCAGGTGGCGTAATATTAACAACGGTTACCGATGTTGTTGGTTTTATTACTTTCTTAGGATTGGCAACTATTTTTCTTATAGGCTAAATGCATTATTCTATAATTTAACAAACATCCCAGATGCTCATTATCTCATCTTGGTTATTAAAACGGTCTTCTATTATTGCTTTAAATCTATCTGGGTCTTTAGTGTGGGTGATTTCTCCACTACGTGGAAAATATTTATCCTGTAATCGAGATAGCCAAAATCTTAATGCCGCTAAGCGCAAAACATAAATCCAAGCGTTTCGTTCATTTTTCTCTATATAACGTATGGTCTGATAAGCCATTAAGAAAGCGACTATATTTTCTTTGTCACGATTAATATCTCCGCTTGTGCACCAATCATTAACGGTAACTGCTAAATCATAAATTGAAAAACCATTATAAGCATAATAAAAATCTATTATCCCTGTAACTTCATCGTCAATAAATAAAACATTATCGCGAAATAAATCCGCATGAATAACAGAAGTATCCAAATGGCCAACTTTTGTGGTCTTTATGTAATTAAGCTCTCGGTTTAACAGGGCTTGTTCATCTTTATTCAATTTTGGCATTACAAGTTTTGATGTTTGTATTCGCCAGTCTTCATTGCGTGATGCTTCACGTGAAAATTTGAATTGCTTACTTGATAGATGCATTTTTGCCATTTGGATCCCTATTTCCTGACACTGTTTAACATTAGCTATATCAATACTTACACCATTTAATCTTTTCACTAATGCTGCAGGCTTGCCATTTAAAATGCGAATATATTCATTCTGACTATCAGCAATTGGATGTGCGGTTGGTATGTTCTCTTCAGAAAAAAAAGCCATCAGTTCGAGAAAATATGGGAGGTCATCTAGAGTTAACTGCTCAAAAATTGTCAAAACATACTGGCCTTTGCTTGTAGTGACAAAATAATTTGTGTTTTCAATGCCATTACTAATGCCGGAAAATTGCTGTAATTGGCCAAGCGAATAATTTTCCAAAAACTCATTGAGCTCATGTGGTAGTACGTTCGTATAAACCGACATTGTGTTTTCTAATTAAAAATAATTTGGATCTGAATTAAGATTATTATTAAGCGCTATATTTAAAAATTAAATAGTATTATTTAGTTTTTAAAAAGATAAAAACAGTGCATTCTTACCATGTAAGTAATACCCATTGAGGAACAATAACATCATCAAGCTCATTCTTTCTTACATCTAATTTACCGTCTCCATCATGATCAATTAAATAATAAGTCATGCCAACAACAGGGGTAATCTTTACCATATATAGATTATTATTAATTCTATATTCTTCAATTATTTTGTCTTCTTGACGTATTATCGTAACTTGAGGTTCAATTTGTTCGCCTGACTCAATACTGCCTGGGAGCTCTGGAGGCTCTATAACAGGAGCAAGCTCATCTGCTTTTGCAATAACCATCATCAAATTAAAAAAAGTGAAAAATAGCATAAGTAATATTGCTGACTTTCCCATGATCATCCTGTCCTTAGTGAGTATTACCCCTATACTTTACCATCTCATTTTAGCCATATGAAGAATTATCTGAAAGGGTGGAATTGCTAGAAGATTCTTGGTCTTAAGTATAAACCCCTGAACATTATCCGTTTATCCTGTCATAATTTGTGTTATCCAAAACGCTAGTTGATTACATAAATTATTAATATCAAATGATGGATAATACCTTAGTGCTTGTTGATGGTTCTTATTATTTATTTAGAGCCTATCACGCAATGCCGCCCCTAAATAATGCTAGTGGTGAGCCTACCGGTGTGATTTTTGGCGTAATCAATATGATAAAAAAACACTTAACAGAAGGTGGTCCTGATTACTTTGCGGTTATTTTTGATGCTAAAGGTAAAACTTTTAGGAATGATCTTTATAAAGATTATAAGGCAAATAGACCTTCTATGCCTGATGATCTAGCTGTTCAAATAAAGCCATTGCATGATCTAATTCGAGCACTGGGCATACCTTTGTTGGTTATTGATGGAGTAGAAGCTGATGATGTTATTGCAACGCTAGCAAAACAAGCAGCACAAAGGAAAATCAAAACAATCGTGTCAACTGGAGATAAGGATTTAGCGCAAATTGTAAATAGTCGTATACACTTACTTAATACAATGAATCAAGTTTATTTGGATATTGATGGTGTTGAAAAAAAATTTGGTGTGCCTCCTGAAAGAATTATTGATTATTTAACGCTTGTTGGCGATAGCGTCGATAATGTCCCGGGTGTGCCGAAAGTAGGCCCGAAAACTGCTGTCAAATGGCTAAATGAATATAAGACACTCGATCAAATTATAAATAGCGCGGACCAAATAAAAGGTAAGGTTGGTGAAAATTTACGGGAATTTTTACCTAAAATACCACTAACTAAAAAACTTGTTACTCTTCGATATGACGTTGAGCTTGATTTAAACCCAGAAGATTTAGTTATTTGCGAACCGGATAAAGTTGCCTTAAAAAAAATATACACTTACTGGAATTTCACTACATGGCTTAAACAACTTAATGAAAATACTAGTGAAGGTAAAAATGCCGATGATCAAAAAACTTTAGTAAAAAATGAACCGAAGTATGAGACGATTTCAACGGAAAAAAAGTTAGATAAATGGATAGCCAAACTTAAAAATTCTGACCTAGTTGCTATTGATACTGAAACAACTAGCCTTAATTACATGATGGCGGAAATAGTTGGTATCTCATTTTCGGTTACAGCTAACCATGCTGCGTATGTCCCATTGCAACATAATTATGTTGGGGCTCCAAAACAACTCTCACTAAAAAATACTTTGAACAAGTTAAAACCGATACTTGAGGATGCCACAAAAAGAAAAGTTGGCCAAAACTTAAAATATGACCAAGAAGTTTTTGCCAATTATAAAATTAATCTACGTGGAATAGAGCATGACACGATGCTTGCCTCCTATGTTTTGAATAGTACCGCGACTAGACACAATCTCGATGCTCTGGCACTAAATTATCTAAATATTAAAACAATTCATTATGAAGATGTTGCTGGCAAAGGAGCAAAACAAATTTCGTTCAATCAAGTTAGTATCGAAGAAGCTGCCCCGTATGCTTGCGAAGACGCAGAAGTTGTCATCAAACTTAATAGTGTTTTGACATCAAAACTAAAAAAAATACCATCACTTGAAAAAATATATAGAACAATTGAAATCCCACTAATACCAGTACTTTCGCGAATTGAGAGAAATGGGGTCATGATTAATTCTGAAATGTTAGCTAAACAAACAAAAAATTTAAAAAATCGTATGCGAGAGATCGAAATTGGGGCTTATTCTTTAGCCAAAGAATCTTTTAATATCAGCTCACCTAAACAAATTCAATCTGTTTTATATGACAAACTAAATTTACCTATTCTCGCAAAGACTCCTAAGGGTCAACCATCTACTGCAGAATCAGTTCTCCAAGATTTATCAGAAGAATACGAACTCCCGAAGTTAATTCTTGAATATAGAAGCATGAGTAAGTTGTGTTCTACATATACAGAAAAACTACCACAAATGATAAATCAAAAAACAGGTCGTGTTCATACGTCATATCATCAAGCAGTAACTGCTACTGGCAGATTATCTTCTTCAGACCCAAATTTACAAAATATACCTATACGAACGGAGGAAGGCAGAAAAATAAGACAGGCTTTTATTGCGCCAAAAGACTATGTAATTGTTGCGGCTGATTATTCTCAAATTGAATTGCGTATTATGGCGCATCTATCGAAAGACAAAGGACTGCTAAATGCCTTTGACCAGGGTTTAGATATACACAAAACAACAGCTGCTGAAGTTTTTGCTGTAGCTATTAATAGTGTTACAAAAGACCAACGGCGAGCAGCTAAAGCGATTAATTTCGGGTTGATATACGGCATGTCGGCATTTGGGCTTGCTAAACAACTAGGTATAGACAGAAATGAAGCTAAAGAATACGTAGATCTATATTTTAATCGTTACCCGGGGGTTAAAAGGTTTATGGATTTAACTCGTGATAATGCAAAACAAGATGGCTTTGTTGAAACAGTGTATGGTCGTCGCTTGTATTTACCTGAAATTAACGCAAGAAATGCCGCTCGAAGACAATATGCTGAAAGAACGGCAATTAATGCGCCAATGCAAGGTACTGCTGCAGATATTATTAAACATGCGATGATAGATATAGACATATGGATAAGTAAAACTAATTTTAATGCTAAAATGCTCATGCAAGTACATGATGAGCTAGTTTTTGAAGTACATTCAAAAAAATTAAAAGGGTTTATTGTAGAAATAAAAAATAGAATGACAAAGAACAATGACCTCATTGTGCCATTAGAAATTGATATTGGCCATGGGAATAATTGGGATGAAGCGCATTGAAAATGTTTTCAAATTCTTTATCATATTAATTCAAATTTTATAATTACTTCTTTACAACAGAGCTATATTGGGTAATATTTAGAAAAATTTATTTATAATTTCTCGTAACCATCGATACTCATCGAAAATAATAACATGTTAATAATCCCCGCAATTGATATTA
>JAAZZI010000249.1 GCA_014239225.1 Gammaproteobacteria bacterium | reverse complement strand
GTAAATAAATTTGGATCTCTTAATGATGAGAAGGCAAGAGTTGCAAGGGTACAAAAAATTAATAAAGAAATTTTATTAAATACATCAAAAATTTAACTTAACAACCATGTATGGTAAAAAAGTTAAATTAAGAGCTTTATTCATATTTTTGTTATTAGTTTCCGTAATACTTTCAATATTTTTAGTATTAAAATCTTTAGAAGAAAATGTTGTTTATTTTTTATCTCCTACTGAAATAAAAAATTTATCAGAAATAAATAATAAGAAAATTAGGATTGGTGGTATGGTAAAAAGTCAATCGATCATTATTAATTCAGATAAAGTTTTTTTTGTAGTTACAGATTTTAAAAATGAAATTAATGTTAGCTATTCTGGAGCAGTTCCAAATTTATTTGAAGAAGGCAAAGGAGTAGTTGCTGAAGGTTTTTTAAAAGATAGAAATTTTTTAGTTGCTGAGAAAATTTTGGCTAAACATGATGAAAATTATATGCCGCCAGAAGTAAAAGAAGCTTTGGAGGGTAAATAAATTGTTTTTTAGTCAGTTAGGATATTATTCTTTAATCTTTGGTTTGATTTTGTCATTTGTTTTAA
>JAAZZI010000248.1 GCA_014239225.1 Gammaproteobacteria bacterium | reverse complement strand
ACGAAATTATTTAAAATTTAGAAAGGATTCGATGGAAACACATTTTATAGCACATGATGCCACAGACACTGTTGGAGTGGTGGTTGTGGAGAAAGTTTTAGCAGGACAGGAAGCTACAGGTTGGATTATGGAAAATGATGAAACAGTAACCATAAAAGCACTTGTAGAGGTTCCGTTAGGGCACAAACTTGCCCTGGAAGATATAAAAAATGACGACACTATAATTAAATATGGAAACGACATTGGACGTGCAGTGTCGGACATCCCCAAAGGCGGTTATGTGCATGTTCATAACGTAAAAACAAAGAGGTGGTAATGGGGAATTCGCAGCAATCTTTTTTTGGTTTTCGACGCGAAAATGGACGAGTTGGTGTTCGTAATCACGTTCTCATACTTCCCGTTGACGACATTTCAAATGCAGCTGTTGAAATGGTCGGACACAATATCAAAGGCACACTTTCAATTCCGCACAGTTACGGACGTTTGCAATTTGGTGCTGATTTGGAACTGTTTTTTCGGACAATTATTGGTACAGGACGCAACCCAAATGTTGCGGCAGTGGTTGTGATTGGAATCGAGCCCGGATGGACTCAA
>JAAZZI010000247.1 GCA_014239225.1 Gammaproteobacteria bacterium | reverse complement strand
GGTGGCTGCACCGCCACGGACTCCGCCTTGAGAGCAAGATTTAACAGCTGTATGGAAGTGCTTAAAGAATGGAATACATCCAGTATGTGTAGCTTCGCCGCCTCTAATTGGACTGCCTAGGGCGCGAATTTTTCCAGCATTAATACCAATTC
This sequence comes from Gammaproteobacteria bacterium, assembly GCA_014239225.1. Lineage (GTDB taxonomy): Bacteria > Pseudomonadota > Gammaproteobacteria > Eutrophobiales > Eutrophobiaceae > UBA11869. Next base: position 448 of record JAAZZI010000247.1, on the reverse strand, counting down.
CTGCTCGTTGAGAAACATACTTAACAATAGCTCCTGAGGCTGCACTAATTGAATCAAGATCATCATCAGTTTCAATTAAAACGCAAGAGGAAAATTGGCGAGTTGGAGTTCTAACACCAGCCATAATAGGCGTTGGTAAAGAAATTTTAAAGTTTGAAGCAGCATCATAAAAACGCTTGACTATGCTTAACCTTGATTTACCCTTGTATTCCTGAAACAAGCACATACCAACAAGCATGTAAAGAATTTGAGGAGACTCATGGATCTCTCCAGTTACACGATTTTGAACTAGATACTTACCTTCAAGTTGCTTTACAGCGGCATATGAGAAGTTCATATCACGCCAATGATCTATGTAATTATCAAGCTCTTTAAATTCAGAAGCGTTATATTTCTTAAGAATATCTTTATCATAAATCCCTAAATCAGTAAGTTTTTTTACATGATC
>JAAZZI010000246.1 GCA_014239225.1 Gammaproteobacteria bacterium | reverse complement strand
CTATTAATGATCTTAAGATTTTCTTTAAATTCATTCTTATTTTTTTCTGTGAGTTCAGATGAATATTTATTTTTTAATCTATCAATAATTAATTGAATTGGAGTAAGGGGGTTTTTAATTTCATGAGCAAGTTTTCTTGCTAAACTACTCCATGCCTCATGTCTTTCATTAATAATCAATTTTTCTTGTTGGTCTTTAAGTCTTTTAATCATTTCATTAAAATTTCTGTTCAATATTTCTAAATCTTTATCAGTTTTTACTTCAGGAACTTTAATATCTAAGTTTCCTTCACCAATTGAAGTTGATGCTAAAATTAAATTATTAATTGATCTAAAGAATCTAGAAGAAAATCGAATAGCGATAGATATGGATATAAATAATAAAAGTGAAACAATAATGATATAAATTATTGCAAATGAAATTTTAATACCTGAGCTTTTTTCTTCTACAGTATAATAAAAATTAATAGCTTCTTGAGATTCTGTTAAATACTTGGAAATATTTTTATCAAGATATTTTACAACATAAATAAATCTATCTTCAAAATTTTGTAACCGCATTATAGCAGCAGATCTATTTTCAAAAGCATTAATAATCTTTAA
>JAAZZI010000245.1 GCA_014239225.1 Gammaproteobacteria bacterium | reverse complement strand
CTTTCTACGTCCTTACCACTTTTATTGGCAATATTGCGTTTCTATGATACATATTAATACAGTGATGATTATGATGCATGAACCAACAAAAATTACTTTAATTGTGATTTTTAGATTTTTCATTTTTTTCAAAATTATGGGGGTGGGAATGGAGAAACATGTCTGAAATGCATATTTTTCGGAATATTTTTTTATAAATCTACATTGTTCTAGCCCATTGATGATATATGCAACCATTGGAATCATCATATAAGATGTAACTAGAACAATGGGTAATATACCTATTATAACTGTAATAATATATATCATAGAAACGCAATATTGCCTATAAAATCATAAAAAATAATTATTTAATTATCAAAATAAGGCTATTATAACTAAATTATATCAATATTAATATTATTAAGAGGTTATGATACATATTTGATGCATTAACCAACCAAAAATTACATTTATTGTGATTTTTAGATTTTTCATTTTTTTTCTTCAAAATTATGGGGGGTGGGGTAGGAGAAACATATATCTGAAATGCATATTTTTGGTAATTTATTTATAAATCTACATCGTTCTAGCCCATTGATGATATATATATGCAACCATTG
>JAAZZI010000244.1:282-606 GCA_014239225.1 Gammaproteobacteria bacterium | reverse complement strand
TTCTTTCTCTGTGTCAGTTACGTAGTCATTGATTGCAACAATAACAGGAACCCCAAATTTTCCAATATTTTTAATATGTCTTTCAAGGTTCTTGCAGCCCATCGTAATGGCATCTACATTCTCTAATGCAAGGTCATCTTTTTTAATGCCGCCATGCATTTTTAAAGCTTTAGTGGTAGCAACTAAAACAACAGCGTCTGGTTTTAAGTCTGATTTTCTGCATTTAATATCAAAAAACTTCTCTGCACCTAGATCGGCTCCAAATCAAGCCTCTGTAACAACATAATCAGAAAGTTTTAATGCTGCCTTAGTTGAAACAACAGA
>JAAZZI010000244.1:0-272 GCA_014239225.1 Gammaproteobacteria bacterium | reverse complement strand
TATTCGCAAAAGGTCCACCGTGTACAAATGCAGGATTACTTTCAAGAGTTTGTACTAAGTTTGGTTGAAATGCATCTTTCAATAATGCAGTTATTGCTCCATCAGCGTTAAGCTGCTTTGCTCTTACAGGCTCATTAGATCTTGTGTAGCCTATAACGATATTCCCTATCCTTTTTTGCAGATCATCAATATCTTGTGCCAGACAAAACACGGCCATAATTTCTGAAGCTACTGTTATATCAAAACCACTTTGTCGGGGTATGCCATTACCG
>JAAZZI010000243.1 GCA_014239225.1 Gammaproteobacteria bacterium | reverse complement strand
TGGTAGAAAAGAAATCTCAATAGCTGAAAGCGAAATGCCAGGATTAATGGCTCTTAGAGAAGAGTATTCAGAAACCAAACCTTTAAAAGGTGCAAGAATTATTGGATGTTTACACATGACCATTCAAACAGCAGTGTTAATTGAGACATTGGTTGAATTAGGTGCTGAAGTAAGATGGTCTTCATGTAATATTTTTTCTACACAGGATCATGCAGCTGCTGCAATTGCAAAAGCTGGAATACCTGTTTATGCATGGAAGGGTGAGACCGAAGAGGAATATCTTTGGTGCATTAAACAAACTATTGTTGGTAAACCTGATTGGAAACCAAATATGCTTTTAGATGATGGCGGTGATTTAACTGCAATTATGCATAATGAATATAAAGATTTAATGAAAGATATAAAAGGTGTTTCAGAAGAAACTACTACTGGAATAAAAGCTTTAAACAAAATGGAAAAAGATAATTCTCTTTTGGTGCCTGCAATTAATGTTAACGACTCAGTCACTAAATAAAAATTTGATAATTTATATGGTTGTCGAGACTCAGAATTTAAAAGATGTTTTGAGAGAGTTTGGTCATAAAGAGGTTCAAGCTCAAAAAATAGTTATTAT
>JAAZZI010000242.1 GCA_014239225.1 Gammaproteobacteria bacterium | reverse complement strand
AAGAGAGCTTATAAGTCAGTACAATTAATAAATTGGATTCAATAAAAGAGGATAGTTGCAGAAAATTTTGTAAAAAATGTGGTGGACATTTGATGAATGAACATCCGGGTTTAAAGCTTATAGATATATTTGCTGTGATCTTGAATAGTTTTTCATACAAACCAACCATACATATTAATTATGAAAGTAAAACTGTTTCAGTTAAAGATGGATTACCAAAATTTAAGGATATGCCAGAAGAATTTGGTGGGTCTGGAGCAACAATGCCAGAGTGAATTTCTCAGTTTTACCGATAATCATTTTAAAAATTAAGTGACGACTAAAATTAATTTTAAAATTTGCTAACACGTCATATACAATTCTTTCGCTGCCTACGTTTTTTTTATTTTTATTGGTATAAAATTTAATTCGTTGGCATTTATATTTTGGCAGTTAACTATTTATAATTTAATCTGTGGAGACAAAAATTAAATTCTTGACAACTTTTTTAAATAAATAAAGGTTTCGACCGATGGTTAAAACTAGTAGACGAATTACAACTGTACATGGAGAAATATGAATATAAAATGATGTTCGCATGTACAAACGATTAAGAAACAAGAGTATGGGATTAT
>JAAZZI010000241.1 GCA_014239225.1 Gammaproteobacteria bacterium | reverse complement strand
CTGTAGCCGGTTGGAGCTGGCATGATTCCGACAGAGATGTGCTAACCAACATAGTAATCACCGGGATAGCCGATGTCAGTGCTGATTATGAAAGTGCTGAGGCCATTACCGGTATGAGTTTCAGCCACACCTATGATCAAAAGGTCAATGAGTCGGTAAACAATACATGGGATACTGATCTTGGCCTAACGTTTAGTTTCTCCCATACCCCAAGTTATAGTGAAAGCTTATTTTTTTCCTGGGAGGAACGTAATCTCGCACAATTAAGCATTCACATCGGTGAGCAATTAACCTCAATGCTGGGTGATAAAGTACAATTTAGATTAGGCGGGGAACTTGAACACCGCTCAGTCTTTGCCGGAAAGAACCAAGACCATGCGCTTAATGCTGTCACTGTTGATTTCAACAGCGGCACTTTCTACGAAAACTCAATCAGCATGAACACAGGTTTTGATTATGCTCTCGGAGATCATAGTAAAGCCTATGTCCAATTTAACGGCAGAGCATCAGATCAAACCGCTTTCTCACTCGGGGGGAGCGTGGGGGATAATCTTATTTTTAGGGCATAACATTAATTATAATCGATCATTTTCCTGCAACGATCATTTTATCAATCATCA
>JAAZZI010000240.1 GCA_014239225.1 Gammaproteobacteria bacterium | reverse complement strand
ATTAATGCAATTGTTGGCGATATTAGAATAAATACTCAAAAAATGTTAAATTTGATTACAGAAGCAACTGATATTGGTGCTCACTTGATTGTCTTCCCAGAAATGGCTCTTACTGGCTATCCTCCAGAGGACCTTTTATTTCGAGATGGATTTATGATTCAAGTTGAAAACGAGATAGATTACCTATGTGATTCAATACCTTCTTCAATAAGTGTTTTGTTTGGTGCTCCTTCTCGAAAAGATGAATTGTTGTTTAATAGTGCTTATTGTATTCAAAATAATAGAATTTCACATATTTATCATAAACAAGAGCTACCTAACTATGGTGTCTTTGATGAAAAACGTTATTTTTCATCTGGTAATCAATCTTATGTGTTTGAGTGTCAAAAAACTAAAATTGGTGTTTTGATTTGCGAAGATCAATGGGTTGATAGTCCTATTTCTAAACTTTGTCAATTAGAAGTTGATATTGTTATAAGCCTTAATGCATCACCTTTTCAAGCTGAAAAACATATAGACAGATTGAATATCTGTAAAAATTATGCTTCCGAGTTTGAGGTTTCATATATTTATGTAAATATGGTTGGTGGACAGGATGAGGTGGTTTTTGATGGAAACTCTTTTGT
>JAAZZI010000023.1 GCA_014239225.1 Gammaproteobacteria bacterium | reverse complement strand
CTCATTGCTCCAAAAGCTGCTCCGAATATTAATCCAAGAAGTATCTCTGTTATGGTAATTCGTGCGTGCCATATTAGTATATTTACGCGTTCCACGGCTGTTGTTAATACATCAATAGGAGAAGGTAAATATTCAATAACAGCGTCTAGCATTGTTTGAATCCCTTTATTCTTAAATGCGGAACCACAAAATACTGGAACAATCTGATTTGTTAATGTTTGTTGTCGTATTCCTTCTTTTATTTGTTCTTGGGAAAGCTCGCCAATTTCCAAATATACTTCCATAAGTTTTTCATTTGCTTCTGCTGCACTCTCAACTATTTGATCATGATGTTTTTTAGCTTCACTCTCCATTGTTTGAGGAATATCCTTTTCTTCAAAGTTAATTCCCATATTCTCTTCTTCCCAATAAATAGCTTTCATCTTTACTAAATCAATCACGCCTTTAAAATTTTCTTCGGCGCCAATTGGTAATTGCATGGAAATGGCGTTGGTGTTAAGACGTTCCCTTATCTGTGTTACAACTCGAAGAAAATCAGCCCCAGCCCGATCCATTTTGTTTACAAAAGCAATACGAGGAACAGAATATTTATTTGCTTGGCGCCAGACAGTTTCAGATTGAGGTTCAACTCCACCTACAGCACAAAATACTGCGCAGCTACCATCCAAAACACGTAATGAACGTTCTACTTCGATCGTAAAATCAACATGACCTGGGGTATCTATAATATTAATACGATGTTCTGGAAATTGTGATGTCGTTCCTTTCCAAAAACAAGTTGTTGCGGCAGAAGTGATTGTAATCCCCCTTTCCTGTTCTTGCTCCATCCAGTCCATTGTTGCCGCTCCATCATGAACTTCACCAATTTTATGCGAAACGCCTGTATAGAAAAGTACCCTTTCAGTTGTTGTTGTTTTACCAGCATCAATATGAGCCATAATCCCTATATTCCTGTAGTGTTCAATTGTCGTATTTCTTGTCATGATGCTTATTTTAATTTACCTATCTCTTACCAACGAAAATGAGAAAAAGCCTTATTCGCTTCTGCCATTCGGTGAGTATCTTCACGTTTTTTTATTGCTGTCCCGCGATTCTCCGAGGCATCTAATAATTCACCGGCTAAACGTGAACCCATATCTTTCTCATTACGATTTTTTGCGGCATCAACAATCCAACGCATTGCCAATGTCATGCTACGTGCAGTTTTTACTTCTACAGGTATTTGATACGTTGCTCCGCCAACACGTCGCGATTTTACTTCAACAATAGGTTTAATATTTTCAAGTGCCTTATTAAAAATTTCGAGTGGCTCTATATTTCCCTTATCATTAATTTCATTAAGCGCGCCATAAACAATTTTCTCGGCAATTGATTTTTTACCACTACGCATAATGATGTTAATAAATTTTGCCAAGACCATATCCCCATACTTCGGATCTGGCAGGATTGTTGTTTTCTCAGCAACTCTTCGTCTAGACATCTTTCAAATAATTCCTGTGTTTATCTTTTAAGTTTATAGTTTGAATTAGTATTTTTATTGCTTAGGTCGTTTTGCCCCGTATTTTGAACGCCCACGTCGTCTATCACTAACACCAGAGGTATCCAAAGTGCCTCGCACTGTATGGTAGCGAACACCTGGCAAATCCTTAACTCGTCCACCCCTAATCAAAATCACGGAATGTTCTTGTAAATTATGGCCTTCACCGCCTATGTATGTCGTTACCTCTTGCCCATTAGTAAGCCTTACACGGGCAACCTTTCTTAATGCGGAATTTGGTTTTTTTGGCGTTGTTGTATATACGCGTGTACATACACCGCGCCTTTGAGGACACGCTTCTAATGCGGGCACATTGCTTTTAGCGTTTTGTCGCTTACGTGATTTTCTAACTAATTGATTTATTGTTGTCATAAAAACTTCATATTTTTCAATTTATTAAACGCGCAGACCACCTCGTTTATCCGAACTGTAAATACTTACACATATATATATGCTTACTAGTTCCAGTACGGACATACGTCCAAATTTCTTCTGAAATCCCTGAGGCACTACCTGGTATGTCAGCAAATTATCAAAATTTGCTATTTTTCCAGTACTTAACGCAAAACGACAGGCTAGGAAAAGCACCTAAGCCTGTCAAAGAGGCGAGATTCTATGTCTTAGGTAAGTATTATGTCAAGAAGATTACCACTTATAACGTTATGTTGATGTAGTCCCTTCGACCGATTCAGAAGTCACCTCCGTTGGTGTTATTTCTATCTCCATATCCTCCTGATTTTTCGCCACTTTCTCCGATTCTAGCTCACGCTCACGATCATGTTGTTTTCTTACCTCTATATGGGACGCAAGACCAGAACCAGCAGGGATCAAACGCCCAACAATTACATTTTCCTTCAAGCCTCGAAGTTGATCCCGCTTGCCATTAACACTAGCTTCAGTAAGAACTCTTGTTGTTTCCTGAAATGATGCAGCAGAAATAAAGGATTCAGTTAAAAGTGATGCTTTTGTAATACCTAGTAAAATAGGCTCCCACTCAGCTGGTTTTTTGCCATCGGCTTCGAGTTTTTCATTTTCTTCCAAAACTCTTGTTCGTTCCAACTGCTCGCCTTTTAATAAAGAACTATCTCCAGGAGCTGTAATCTCTGCTTTACGCAACATTTGTCTTACAATAACCTCAATATGCTTGTCATTAATCTTTACTCCCTGAAGACGATAAACATCTTGTATTTCACTGCTTATATAGTTTGATAGGGCTTTAACACCTTTTAATTTAAGAATATCATGGGGCATTGGTGGTCCATCGACTATACTTTCCCCTTTTTCTACGTGCTCGCCTTCAAACACACCAATATGTCTCCACTTAGGGATCAGTTCTTCGTGTACCTCATCGTTCTGGCCTGTTATAACAATTCTTTCTTTTCCTTTTGTTTCTTTGCCATAACTGATTGTACCGCTAATCTCAGCTAATACTGCAGGTTCCTTGGGCTTACGTGCCTCAAATAAATCCGCTACTCTTGGTAAACCACCAGTTATATCCCTAGTTTTAGATGACTCTTGTGGAATGCGTGCAATCACGTCACCAATATTAACTTCTTTGCCATCATTTACGTTAATGATTGCTCTCGGTGGGAGTAAGTAATGAGCATCATGATCAGTTCCTGGAATTTTAAGTTCATCTCCTTTAGCATCTACCAGCTTAACAACTGGTCGCATGTCCTTTGCGCTCGAAGGTCGTTGTTTTGGATCCATAATAACGGTATCCGTTAAACCAGTAATATCATCAGTATAACGAGTAACTGTTACGCCTTCCTCAATATCGGAGAATAAAACCTTACCATCGACTTCAGATATAACTGGGTGAGTATGGGGATCCCATGAGGCTATTTGTTGGCCAGATTCAACATTTGCTTCATTATTTACCGTTAAAACCGCGCCATATGGTATTTTATAACGTTCTCTTTCACGACCCGTATCATCAAGAATTGCGACCTCGCCTGACCGTGAATTGACAATATTATTACCACTTTCTTTTTGTTTTAATATTTTTACATTTTGTAGGCTTATTGTTCCGCCATTTTTTACATCAATACTACTTATCGCCGCCGCACGTGATGCCGCTCCACCAATATGAAACGTACGCATTGTTAACTGTGTGCCTGGTTCTCCAATTGATTGTGCAGCAATAACTCCAACTGCTTCTCCATTATTCACAAGATGCCCACGACCTAAATCACGACCATAACATCTACGACAAATACCATAACGAGTCTCACATGTAATTGCAGAACGAACTAGAACTTGGTCAATACCTTTTTCATCAAAAATATCCACCCAAGATTCATCAAGTAAGGTACCAGCCTCGGCAATCACTTCTTCGTTTCTATTGATCGCATCTGTGGCTAACACTCTACCCAGTATACGGTCTCTCAAAGTCTCAATTACATCGCCGCCTTCAATAATTGGGTTCATAATAAGACCTCCAGTAGTGCCGCAATCTTCCTCAGTCACAACTAAATCTTGTGCAACATCAACCAAACGACGAGTCAAATAACCTGAATTAGCTGTTTTAAGCGCAGTATCAGCAAGGCCTTTGCGTGCGCCATGAGTTGAAATAAAATACTGTAAAACATCAAGTCCTTCACGAAAATTAGCTGTTATCGGCGTTTCAATAATGGATCCGTCCGGCTTAGCCATTAGTCCACGCATACCGGCTAATTGCCTTATTTGAGCAGCTGAGCCACGTGCGCCAGAATCAGCCATCATAAAAATTGAATTACCTGAAATCTCTTTCTTTTCTTTGCCTTCGGCATCAATGTAGGTTTCTTCTCCTATTTTATCCATCATCGCTTTTGCAACGGCATCATTTGTATGCGACCAAATATCAACAACCTTATTATAACGCTCTCCGTCAGTTATTAATCCAGACGAATATTGTTCCTGAAAGTTTTTAACTTCTTCTTCGGCTTTAGAAATAATTTCACTTTTATTTTCCGGCACCACCATATCTTCAACACCAATCGACACACCGGCATATGTTGAGTACTTAAAACCAGCGTACATCAATTGATCTGAAAAAATAACAGTATCTTTTAATCCCAGTTTTCTATAACTAGTATTAATCAATTGTGAAATAGTTTTTTTATCTAATAACTTATTGATATAATCAAAAGATAAGCCATTAGGTAAAATACGAGATAATAACGCACGTCCAGCAGTAGTTTTATATCTTGTATATGTAATTTTCTTTTCATCGTTTTCATCAATTTCCTCTTCGCGGATACGAACCTGAATCTTTGCTTGTAAATCAAGTACACGAGGGCGGGTTTGATATGCGCGATGCACCTCATTAATATCAGAGAATGCCATTCCACTACCTTTTGCTCTATCCGATTCACGCGTTAAATAATAAAGACCAAGAACAACATCTTGAGTTGGATTAATGATCGGTTCACCATTAGCAGGAGATAGAATATTATTCGTTGACATCATTAGTGTTCGTGCTTCGAGTTGGGCCTCAATAGATAATGGGACATGCACGGCCATTTGATCACCATCAAAATCTGCATTAAAAGCTGTGCACACTAACGGATGTAATTGAATTGCTTTTCCTTCAATTAATACTGGTTCGAAAGCTTGTATCCCCAATCTATGAAGCGTTGGGGCACGATTGAGCATTACTGGGTGTTCGCGAATTACTTCTTCCAAAACATCCCAGACCTCTGATCCTTCGCGTTCAACTAATTTCTTAGCTGCTTTTATTGTTGTGGCTAAACCCCGTCTTTCCAATTTACTAAAGATGAATGGTTTAAATAATTCCAGAGCCATTTTTTTAGGAATTCCACATTGATGTAAACGTAAAGTAGGGCCCACAACAATGACGGAACGACCTGAATAATCAACTCGCTTACCTAGTAGGTTCTGGCGGAACCGCCCTTGTTTTCCTTTAATCATATCCGCTAATGATTTTAATGGAAGTTTATTAGTTCCTGTAATAGCACGACCGCGTCTACCATTATCAAGTAAAGCATCAACAGACTCTTGCAACATACGTTTTTCATTACGTACAATAATATCCGGCGCATTTAAATCCAGTAAACGTTTTAAGCGATTGTTCCTGTTGATTACACGCCTATATAAATCATTAAGATCGGATGTTGCAAAACGACCACCATCAAGTGGGACTAAAGGCCTTAATTCGGGAGGCAGTACCGGTAAAACCTTCATAACCATCCACTCTGGTTTATTACCAGAATTCATAAAGGCTTCTAATAATTTTAATCGTTTGGTTAATTTACGTAACTTTGTTTCCGAGTTTGTCTTTGGAATTTCCTCGCGTAATGTTTGAACTTCGTTTTCAAGATCAATGGAAAGAAGTAATTCACGAATAGCTTCCGCTCCCATTCTAGCCTCAAATTCATCGCCATAATTTTCAAGTGCTTCCAAATAATTTTCTTCGGTAAGCATTTGGCCGCGTTCAAGTTCTGTCATACCTGGTTCAACAACAACGTATGCCTCAAAATAAAGGATTCTCTCGATTTCACGTAAAGTCATATCAAGCATTAATCCCATTCTCGAAGGCAAGGATTTTAGATACCAAATATGAGCAATCGGCGTTGCAAGTTCAATATGACCCATGCGTTCACGCCTAACTTTTGAGAGAGTGACTTCAACACCACATTTTTCACAAACAACTCCTCTGTGTTTAAGTCTTTTATATTTTCCACATAGACACTCATAATCCTTGATTGGGCCAAAAGTCTTAGCACAAAAAAGACCGTCACGTTCTGGCTTAAAAGTTCTGTAGTTTATTGTTTCTGGTTTCTTTACTTCACCAAAAGACCATGAACGAATTTTCTCAGGGGAGGCTAATCCGATTGTTATTACATCAAATTCCTCAGTCTGTCCCTGTTGCTTTAAAAGCTTAAGTAAGTCTTTCAAGGTTTACCTCCTCGGTGATTTTTTTCGGATATTTAACCGAAAATCAAATCAATAAATTATTAATTTCTTTTACTCTTTATTTCTCGTTGATTTATGTATCGAGCTCTATATCAATTCCAAGTGATCTAATTTCTTTAACTAGTACATTAAAGGACTCGGGCATACCTGGTTCCATATGGTGATTTCCATCAACAATATTTTTATACATCTTAGTACGGCCACTAACATCATCTGATTTAACAGTAAGCATTTCCTGTAATGTATATGCAGCGCCATAAGCCTCAAGAGCCCATACCTCCATTTCACCAAAGCGTTGCCCCCCAAACTGTGCCTTACCACCCAAAGGTTGCTGCGTTACCAAACTATAAGGTCCCGTTGAACGTGCATGCATCTTGTCATCGATTAAGTGATTTAATTTCAAGATATACATATAGCCAACTGTAATTTTTCGATCAAAACGATCGCCAGTTCTTCCGTCCCATAACCATGACTGACCATCCTCTGGTAATCCAGCAAGTTTCAGCATCTGTTTAATTTCTTCTTCACTTGCACCATCAAAAACTGGAGTGGCCAAAGGTACTCCGCTTTTAAGATTTTTTGACAATTCTGTAATTTCATCATCTGAAAATGAATCTAATTCTTCAGTTTTACCACTACCGTTATAAACTTTGTCTAAAAATTTGCGTATCTCGATAGTTTGAGCTTTTCGTTCAAGCATTTTTCCGATCTTGAGGCCAATGCCTTTCGCCGCCCAACCTAAATGGGTCTCTAGTATCTGACCTACATTCATACGACTTGGGACACCAAGTGGATTTAAAACTATATCTACAGGTCTTCCATCTTCTCTGTAAGGCATATCTTCTACAGGAACAATTTTACTAACAACACCTTTGTTGCCATGACGGCCAGCAATCTTATCGCCCGGCTGAATACGTCGTTTAACAGCAAGATAAACTTTAACCATTTTCAATACACCTGGAGCCAAATCATCACCAGAAGTTAATTTCTTTTCTTTTACTTCGAATTGCCTATCAAAGTCTTTTTTCAAAATATCAAGTTGCTCTGATGCGCGTTCGAGTTGTTTATTAACAGTGTCATTCTTAATATTAATCTCAAACCATTTCTCACGAGAAATTTGATTAAGATGATCCTGGGTTATTTTATCTCCTGGGTTCAGTAGAAATGATTTTCCTTGTACAGCTTTACCTAATAACAACTTCTCAATACGCTGATAAACTCCATCAGACATTATCCTTAATTGATCATTTAAATCTTTCCTTACACTATTTAACTCTGATTCTTCAATTTCTAGTGCGCGAGTATCTTTTTCAACGCCATCCCGAGTAAAAACTTGAACATCAATGACGGTACCGTTCATACCTGAAGGAACGCGCAGAGATGTATCTTTAACATCTGATGCTTTCTCTCCGAAGATAGCGCGTAACAATTTTTCTTCCGGAGTAAGCTGAGTCTCTCCTTTTGGGGTTACCTTGCCAACCAGAATATCTCCAACGTTTACCTCGGCACCAATGAAAACAATTCCTGACTCATCAAGCTTATTAAGAGCGCTTTCGCTAACATTTGGAATATCAGAAGAAATTTCCTCTGAACCAAGTTTCGTATCACGAGCTACACAGGTTAACTCCTCAATATGTATTGTTGTGAAACGATCTTCTTTAACTAATCGTTCTGACAATAAGATAGAATCTTCAAAGTTATAACCATTCCATGGCATAAAAGCTACTAGCATATTTTGTCCTAGCGCCAATTCTCCCATATCTGTCGACGGACCGTCCGCTAATACGTCGCCTTTTTCGATCTTATCTCCAGGCTTAACTAAAGGTTTTTGGTTAATGCATGTATTCTGATTTGAACGTGTATATTTAGTTAGATTATAAATATCGACGCCGGGTTCGCCTTCTATTGTTTCTTTATCATTAACACGAACTACGATTCTGCTGGCATCAACTGAATCAACGATACCTCCTCGAACAGAAATCACAGTTACACCAGAATCAATTGCAACTCTTCTTTCCATTCCAGTGCCAACCAATGGAGTATCCGTACGCAGTGTTGGTACTGCTTGTCTCTGCATATTGGACCCCATTAAGGCGCGATTAGCATCATCATGTTCTAAAAATGGTATTAACGACGCAGCAACTGAAACTATTTGTCTAGGCGAGACATCCATAAAATTTATTTTATCTGGTGTGGACATTGTAAACTCATTTTTATATCGACAAGAGACAAGTTCATCAACCAATTTTCCCTTTTCATCCATGGTTGCACTTGCCTGCGCTATCATAAAATCACCCTCTTCGATAGCTGATAAAAATTCGATCTCATCATTTACTATTCCATCTAAAACTTTTCGATATGGTGTTTCTAGAAAACCATATTCATTTGTTCTCGCATAGACAGCTAAAGAATTTATCAATCCTATATTTGGGCCTTCGGGTGTTTCAATTGGGCAAACACGACCATAATGTGTTGGATGGACATCACGAACCTCAAATCCAGCGCGTTCTCGTGTTAAGCCTCCGGGGCCAAGCGCAGAAATTCGTCGCTTATGAGTAATTTCTGATAAGGGATTATTTTGATCCATAAATTGGGATAATTGACTTGAGCCAAAAAATTCTTTTATAACAGCTGCCACAGGTTTCGCATTAATTATTTCTTGCGGGAGCAAACCTTCTGATTCAGCAAGACTCAATCGATCCTTAACCGCACGTTCAACCCTAACAAGTCCGACGCGAAATTGATTTTCTGCCATTTCGCCAACGCTTCTGATACGACGGTTGCCAAGATGGTCAATATCATCAATAGTTCCTTTACCATTTCGGATATCAATCAATACTCTCAGCACATCAATAATATCTTGATTTGATAATATCCCGTCACCAGCAATATCTTTAGTGCCCACTCGCCTATTAAATTTCATTCTGCCTACGGCTGACAGATCATAACGGTCAGGGTTAAAAAATAAATTTTTGAATAAATTTTCAGCAGCATCTTTTGTTGGTGGCTCGCCGGGTCGCATCATACGATAAATCTCAACTTGCGCTTCTAGTTGATTTGTTGTGGAGTCTTCTCTTAATGTATCCGCAATAAAAGAACCATTATCTAAATCATTCGTATAAATTGTTTCAAGTTTTTGCCCAGGATGACTAAGAATCCCTTCTAATGATTCTTCTGTAATTTCATCGTTCGCAGAATATTCAATCTCTCCTGTTTCTTCATCAATAGTATTCTTTACACCTTTAGTCGATATTTCGAAAGTATCAGTATCAAAGAAAAAATTAAGAATTTCTTCTGTGGTATAGCCTAATGCA
>JAAZZI010000239.1:388-630 GCA_014239225.1 Gammaproteobacteria bacterium | reverse complement strand
AACTCCTGTTGATATCATTTTGAATCCACTTGGTGTGCCTTCACGGATGAATCTTGGACAGTTATACGAAACTATGCTTGGGTGGGCCGGTGATAAATTGGGTAAAAATTATTCTACTCCAGTTTTTGATGGTGCTACAAACGACCAAGTAAAGGCTGAATTATTAGAAGCTGGTTTGCCTGTATCTGGTAAAATTGATTTGTGGGATGGCCGTACAGGTGAAAAAATTGCATCACCAGTAA
>JAAZZI010000239.1:0-378 GCA_014239225.1 Gammaproteobacteria bacterium | reverse complement strand
CTCACCTGATTGATGATAAAATGCATGCACGTTCAACGGGTCCATACTCACTTATTACTCAGCAACCACTTGGTGGTAAGGCTCAGTCTGGTGGTCAAAGATTTGGTGAAATGGAAGTTTGGGCACTTGAGGCATATGGTGCGGCTTATACGCTTCGTGAAATGTTAACTGTTAAATCTGATGATGTTACCGGTAGAGCAAAAATGTATAAAAATATAGTTGACGGTGAGTATCGAACCGAGTCGGTAATGCCAGAATCGTTTAATGTTCTGGTGAAAGAAATTCGTGCACTGGGTATTGATGTTGAACTTGAACAAAATTAAATAAGGAGAATCCTTTGAAAGATTTATTACAAATTTTAAAACAGCAAAATAAAGA
>JAAZZI010000238.1 GCA_014239225.1 Gammaproteobacteria bacterium | reverse complement strand
GCACTACTCGGCCAAGCCGAAAGTATGCTCGGGAATGAAATTGAAACTGCTATACTGCAATCTGAGTTTTATTATTTAGCAGGCGAAACTAAACTTGCAGTTGAAAAATTAAAATTCATAAAACAAAGATATAAAATGGATTACTATCAAGAACAACGTGTGATGGCTCGTTTATCAGAGCTTGAGTATGAGCTCGAATTAGAAGAAGACATCAAACTTTAAAAACATATTTTTTTAAAAAACACAATATTTGGTTTTTACTAGAAGATTATGGTGGGGCTAAGAATATTTTAAATCAGAATGGATTTAGTAATATTTTAAAATTAAAAAAAGAAAGCGGTATAGATCTTTCCAAGGATCGAATGGCTTTGCAGCGTTTAAAAGAAGCTGCTGAAAAGGCTAAAATTGAATTATCTTCAGCTGAACAAACTGATATTAATTTACCATTTATAACTGCAGACAAAACTGGTCCAAAACATATTAATTTAAAAATGACTAGAGCAAAATTAGAGGCTCTTGTTGAAGATTTAATCTCAAAAACATTACCGCCATGTAAAACTGCACTTAAAGATGCTGGCCTTACTGCAAATGAAATTGATGAGATTGTAATGGTTGGTGGGATGACAAGAATGCCTAAAGTTCTT
>JAAZZI010000237.1 GCA_014239225.1 Gammaproteobacteria bacterium | reverse complement strand
CTCCGTTTAAAGCTGATGCATAAATAACCGGAAAATCTAACTGTTCGTCATTTCCTCCTAATCTATCAAATAAATCGAAAACTTGATCAAGAACCCAATCAGGCCTCGCACCAGGACGATCAATTTTATTTATAACTAATATTGGATTCAAACCTTGTTCAAAAGCTTTTTCTGTTACAAATCTAGTTTGAGGCATTGGCCCATCTACAGCGTCAACCAATAACAAAACTGAATCTACCATTGAGAGAACTCTTTCAACTTCTCCTCCAAAATCAGCATGTCCCGGTGTGTCTACGATATTAATGCGATGCCCATTCCATTCTATAGCAGTATTCTTGGCAAGAATTGTGATGCCTCGCTCTTTCTCCTGATCATCAGAGTCCATGACCCTTTCGGTGGTCATATTTTTTCTGTCCAGCGTTCCTGACTGTTGGAGCAGCTTATCAACAAGAGTGGTTTTGCCATGATCAACATGCGCAATGATGGCTATATTTCTGAGGTTTTTAACAGTCATGAGGTTTCTAGAAAGGCGCGATTATAAGGGTTTCTTAAGAAACTTCTATGAATCATTTAATAAATTTTGAGGATTTAGAGAATCTTAAAGAGCTTACTTGTAGGTTTTGTTTTTATCCACCATCCCGTGAACCAT
>JAAZZI010000236.1 GCA_014239225.1 Gammaproteobacteria bacterium | reverse complement strand
ACATGTACATTCTTCAACATATGATATGAATAAAACATTAAAATATACTGAATAAAATCAGTTATGTCAATTAGAGTCTTATTTCCTAAAAATCACCATATGAGCAATTTCAATTACAAAAAAAATAAAAAATTTCACGCCACTCCCAGATTGGCACCACATATTTTCGTGTTCAAAATATCTTACTCTACCAGAAAATTATATGTTATACTTTCTTCAAACATTGAGCACGGGAGCCAAAATTCTTACATATGGGCCTGCCCTATTACGGAAGCTGGCTCCACCAATTAATTGCAATTAACTTTTCTTGAAAGCAATACATGTATTTTTTTTATTAATTTCACATATAATATTTTAGAAATATGCAAAAATGTTGATAGGTCAATGTGCTTGTTTCGAAGATATAAGGGTTTTAAAAAGGGGCAGAAAAAGAACTCCTCTAAGACTCTTCATAAGAAATACACTTTTCAGTCCATGATACAACAGGGATAACGTAATTAACTTTCTGAAATATTTTGTCAGATGCTTATTTTAATATCTATATTTTTAAAAATTTCATCAGAAAAATAGGGGTCAGTGGGCTATATTTTATATAGTTGCATCAACTATACATATCTAACAATCCCCGTTAGCGCAGTGGTTACAGC
>JAAZZI010000235.1 GCA_014239225.1 Gammaproteobacteria bacterium | reverse complement strand
CTGCCTACGGCTCTACATGCTTAGTTCAGTCTTTAAATTTAGTGTGCTGCAACCCGACTGACAGGGCGCACAACAAACGATTTCGGTAAGTTTTTAGTGAGTCCGCCCCGAACAAGCTTCATTACGATCTCATGAGATATGACATTTGAGCATTCCGCTCCCCTAAGGGTTTAGAACTCTGGACGCATAAGCACGGCTCCAGTCAAACGGCACTACACTGGGGTTTAAGCAGCTAGTGCGTAGTTGTCGTCGTTGGCAACTATAAGTTTGCGACTTTGGATTAACGAGATTGGTCACCATCTCGGCATGCACCGGAGGTTTTGTAACCCGCGTCGAATCCAGAACGCCCCCCTGAGAAGTCAATTTTAGCATAGTAACTCTCGATAATAAGCAACCAGAGGATAAATATTGCTCATTATCTACAATTGGCATGTTTGGCTCGAATTTAACCGCTGAATACCCTAGACTCTCGATAAAATAATAATGTTTAGGGTCATCATCATGCAAAGAGGTCAATTTTCCTCACGCTTGGCATTTATTTTTGCCGCGTCTGGTTCAGCCGTTGGTCTGGGTAATATTTGGGGCTTCCCCACTAATGCTGCACAGAATGGTGGTGGTGCCTTTGTGTTGATGTACTTTATTCTTGCTTTTTTATTAGCTT
>JAAZZI010000234.1 GCA_014239225.1 Gammaproteobacteria bacterium | reverse complement strand
CAGATTTTTTTGTATTTAGAATAATTTTAGTAATCTTTTTCCAAGGATTTAGGTTAACTTTTTTTTTTTAATTAATTTTAAAATATTTAAGAACTTGTCTGTCTAAACTCTCTCTGTTAAAGCTAATTGGTGCTTCATAAATAGTTTTTACATCAACTGTTTGAATTACATTTTTAATATCTACATTACAAAACAAGGATATTTTTTTTCTTTGATCTAAAGGTATGGCTCTCTCAGATCTACAAATTATTATATCTGGTTGAATACCAATACTTCTAAGTTCCTTTACAGAATGTTGAGTTGGTTTAGTTTTAATTTCATCTGATGATTTCATATAAGGAACTAATGTTAAATGAATAAATAAAGTATTTCTTTTACCTATATCATTTGAGAATTGTCTTATTGCTTCAACAAATGGTAAGCTTTCAATATCTCCGATAGTTCCTCCAATTTCACAAATTACAAAATCTTCATTTTTAATATCACTTTTAATAAATTCTTTTATACGATCGGTTACATGGGGAATTACCTGAACAGTTTTTCCTAAATATTTTCCTTTACGTTCTTTTTTTAATACATCGTTATAAATTTTTCCAGTTGTAATATTGTCAGATTTTTTAGCAGATATTCCAGAAAATCTTTCGTAATGACCAAGATCTAAATCA
>JAAZZI010000233.1 GCA_014239225.1 Gammaproteobacteria bacterium | reverse complement strand
TAAAGTTGATTATATGCTACCAATCATTGCTGACGGTGAAGCTGGTTTTGGTGGACCGTTGAATGTTTTTGAACTAGCAAAAAAATTTATTAAAGCTGGTGCTGCAGGTGTTCACTTTGAAGACCAGTTAGCTAGTGAAAAAAAATGTGGGCATATGGGTGGAAAAGTTTTGGTTCCAACAGGAACAATGATTAAAAATTTAAAAGCTGCAAGATTAGCTGCTGATATTGCTAATGTTCCATTAATTATTTTAGCAAGAACAGATGCGAATGCTGCAAAATTAATTACAAATGACCATGATGAAAATGATAAACCATTTTTAACAGGTGAAAGATCACCCGAAGGTTTCTTTTATGTTAAACAAGGAATTGAACAAGCTATATCAAGAGGCCTTGCTTATGCTCCTTATTCAGATTTGATCTGGTGTGAAACTGCAACACCAAATTTAGAAGAAGCTAAAAAATTTGCTGATGCAATTCATGAAAAATTTCCTGGAAAATTATTAGCTTATAATTGTTCTCCTTCATTTAATTGGAAAAAACATTTAAGTGATGATGAGATTGCTTCATTCCAACAAGAGATTTCTAAAATGGGTTATAAGTTTCAATTTATAACTTTAGCAGGCTTTCATACTCAAAATATTGCAATTTTTGAGCTAGCAGAAAAATATAA
>JAAZZI010000232.1 GCA_014239225.1 Gammaproteobacteria bacterium | reverse complement strand
TTATTAGGCGCCCTTCCAACTGGAGTTGCAGCTTTACTGTACTTTATTATTATTAATACTGCAGGTGCTACATTTCTATCCAATATTAATTATCTAATCCCAGTTGTTGCTTTTTTCCTTGGCGCTATATTACTTGGTGAAGATATACTTTGGCAAAATATATTAGCTTTACTTCTTATCATTTCTGGAATTTTTATTTCTAGAATTCGTTCTTAATTTATATATTTTTTTCTAATAAATTTATCCTTTTTTTTCAATTACTTATATTTATATTTAACTAAATTTCCTAAATGTTACTTCATCTATTTTATTTATATTCTATATTTAGTGTATATTTACCTACGTAAGCACTAAATGTAGTGTAGTTTTTAGGAGTTGAGTTTGAATCAAGAAATCCAGGCAGTAAAGGATAGTGCTGTCGACCAAGAAATTTTAGTTACCAAAAGAGATGGCTCGAAAGAATCAATAGACTTAGAAAAAATTCATCGTGTTGTTCACTGGGCTTCTCAAGATCTTGATAATATTTCTGTTTCTCAGGTTGAAATTAACGCTCAACTTGCATTTTTTGATGGTATTAAAACTGAAGATATACATGAGACTATCATTTGGTAGGAAGAAATGAGCTAAAACTAATGTAACAAGTGGCATAAAGGCCATAAGTAGGCCAGCCATTCCTGATGTAA
>JAAZZI010000231.1 GCA_014239225.1 Gammaproteobacteria bacterium | reverse complement strand
TAGAAAGCATTTTTTTATTTCTCCTCTTACTAAACTAAATTACTCTGTAATTTTCCGAGCCACCTTGCTGAGTAAAAATATAATGTAAAACTGGCACGATAATAATGCCGCCACCTAAACCTAACATCCCGCCTATTAGGCCAGCAAAAATACCTGTTAGTGCGTAAATGGCTATAGTTTGTATGGTTATTTCTACAAGCATTATCAGATGATCTTCTGTTTTTGAATAAACGGGCTATGTTACCAGTGAAAAGCGAAAAAATGTTGCTAATTCAAAGCTAAATAAGGACAATCCCCAGAATTTTTTTGAAAATGGCATTTTAAATGAAATCAACACCACCTTCTCAAAAAACACACAAATATTATCTTGCAGTAAAAAAGCAATGGTGGTTACCGATACCACTGTTATTTCTTTTTATTTTCATAACAACCCCAACTCATGCTAATACACTCGAATTACAACGGAAAGATTATCTTGCCGCTAAAAAAGCATTTGAATCCAAAAAATATAAAACATTTGGAAGGATTGCTAACACCCTTAAGGATTATCCGCTATACCCCTACCTACGTTACAATTATCTAAAAAAGCGTATTTGGAAGGAAAAAAACTCCCTGGAGTAGAAGCTATTCTTTCTTAAGTTTTTCCTCAATATCCTCTTTTACTTCTTTTGTTTGCTGTTGAATTTCTTC
>JAAZZI010000230.1 GCA_014239225.1 Gammaproteobacteria bacterium | reverse complement strand
AAAATCTTTGCAGTTTCCCATGCCCGCTTCTTCCCGCTGTGGAAGATCCATTCAACTTGAACGCTGCCTCTTTTTAAAAACGCAGCCACATTCGCAACGTCCTCTTTCCCACTCTCACTCAGTCCCCGCTCCGGATCCGCTTCCTTTGGTAGCGCTTTTCCATGTCGCACAATGAACAGTCTCATATTAGTAAATCGTCAATCTTTAAAATCTGTTTGGTCAATTTGTTTTTAGTTGTTTTCAAAGTTTAAAAACCTAATTTCTACCCCGTGTAGGTTGATGGGATGATATATATAAAGCTTGATGCCCGTTTTGTGACCCCACCCCCTTCTTTCACATTGTGCTCAAAACGCCCTTTGAGCCATATTGGTAAATGAACCTTAAATGTTACTCTGATTGGCAGTTAGGTGCAATACAGATCAAATTAACTACGCTTACGCTACTTATAATGGAAAATCCGGTGAAACAATTAGTGAATTGCTAACTTAGTAATGAGATTAATAAGATTAGTGCTGCTTGGAGATGGGAATGTATTTTATGTTTCGCCTGCACAATCCGAAATGTTAATACTACAGATGGAATATTTACTTGGGCGAAAGGAGCAAAGAACTTTGGAATTAATAAATAAGCAATTTGAATGATAAAAATGTGCCTTGCGTGTGGGGTATAGTGTGGGGTATGGATATTGATTCAATTATAATGGAT
>JAAZZI010000022.1 GCA_014239225.1 Gammaproteobacteria bacterium | reverse complement strand
TGCCTCCGCCAGATTGACCAATAACTTCTGTTTCTGAAAGCTCCTTCTTTGCTTTCTCCATATTAACCTTCATCTCTTGGGCTTGTTTCATTATATTGTTAATACCACCTTTCATTGTTCTATTCCCTCATAAATAATAAATAAATTTTATTGTGGTTGTATTGAATCCTGATCTATTGTTGCATCAAATGTATCTTGTAATAATTTCACATCTGGGTCATTTTTTACCGCTTCTTTAGCAACATTTTTTAATTCTTGTTTAACTCTTGCATCAGCCGAAGATGGGGATTCATCATCAGACTCCTCAACAGTAATAATTAATTTAACTTCTGATCCGAATTTTTCTTTTATGGCTTCTGCAAGGCGAGAATTTAAATTTTGATTGAGTATATGTTTATAAGAGGGGGATAATGATAATTCGACTTTATTTTTATCTTGCGATTTTAAAGTACAATTCCGAGCAAGTTCATTTACCAGTCCAACCAACTGCATTTCATTTATTATATTCTCCCAAGTACCGCCTGAATGATTTATACATACAGTCTCTGATATTTCTTTTTGCTCTTTATTTTCAATAGGTGCGTCGTTTAAATCATCACTTATTTCTTTAAATGAATTAGTTATTTGTTTTTTTTTAATTTCTTCATCTATTGTGGTTGGATTAAATGCCAGCATACGAATCATAATCATTTCTAATCCAGATTTTGCATCTGGTGAAAAATAAAGATCTTTACGTCCCATCATCCCGATTTGGTAATAAAGTTGCGTTTCTTCTTTTTTCATTGCATGAGCAAATTTGACTAATGTCTTGTCTGATTTAAGTATATTTTTAGAATCTTCTGGTAACAATTGAATGACTGCTATCTTTTGCAGCAAACTCAACAACTCTGCCAACAATGCATCATAGTCTGGATTTTTTAATGCTATTGTTTCAATTGTATTTAATAGTGCCTCTGGATCTGAATTAATTAGTGATTGTATAAGGCCATTCAAATCTTCGTTATCAATAGTCCCTAATAACATACGTACTTCTGATTCTCTAAGTACGCTATTACAGTATGCAATTGCTTGATCTAATAAACTTAAAGCATCTCTCATGCTGCCAGCGGCACCGCGTGCAATTAATTCTATCGATGGTTTATCATAAACAGTATTTTCAGCATTTAAGATCATTTCGATTTGCTTATTAATTTGATCAGCCGATAAGTGATTTAAATTAAACTGCAAACAACGTGATAAAACTGTAGGTGGGATTTTTTTATTTTCTGTTGTTGCAAACACAAATTTAACGTGTAGCGGGGGTTCTTCAAGTGTCTTTAATATTGCAGCAAAACTACTCTTGGAAAACATGTGAACCTCATCAATTAGATAGACCTTATATCTGCCAATTGTTGGTGCATATGCGACGTTTTCTAACAAGTCCCTAGTGTCATCAACTCCTGTGCGTGAGGCAGCATCTACTTCAATCAAATCGATAAATCTTCCCTCATCGACTGCAATACAAGAATTGCATTTTCCGCAAGGCTTTGAACTAACTCCTTGTTCGCAATTTAGGCATTTCGCTAAAATTCTCGCTAAGGTGGTTTTACCTACGCCTCGTGTACCGGTAAAAAGATATGCATGATGTAGACGATTCTGGTCCAATGCATTCGATAATGCTTTTAAAACGTGTGACTGACCGACCATATCATCAAACGTTTTTGGTCGCCATTTACGGGCAAGTACCTGATAACTCATAGTAAAATTTGGATCTTTATTAAAATTATTGTCTGTGAAGTGATTATAATACATCAGGAATTGTTCTCGGCAAATATTAGGTAAATTAGTAACCTTTTTATAGGTGGCGGCCCGTACCGTTCTTACCCCGGCACACATGTCCACTGCTGCCGCTGCTCCCTTCCAGGCCTGACGGAATTCACAATCTGATGTTGCGAGGAGTCCGGTACGAGTCACCATAAATGAAACATCCAGTATAACAAAGGTAAGGGGTTTCAATCATGAATGATAAATATAAAAAAACCCGAAAGATTATAGCCTTTCGGGTTTCGGAATAATCAGTAATAAATTTATTTTGATGCGGTATCATCAAACTGTTCTTCTTCCGTAGAACCAGTTAATGCTGTAACTGAAGATTGGCCTCCTTGTATTACAGTTGTAACATCATCAAAATAGCCGGCACCTACTTCCTGTTGGTGGCTGGCAAACGTATAACCGCGATCAACCGCTGCAAATTCAGGCTCTTGTACTTTTTCAATATACGCTGTCATTCCACGTTGAACATAATCATGAGTTAATTCAAACATGTTGTACCACATATTATGAATACCAGCTAATGTGATAAATTGATATTTATAACCCATTGCACCAAGCTCTTTTTGAAATTTTGCAATATCTGAATCATTAAGATTTTTCTTCCAATTAAATGAAGGAGAACAATTATAAGCTAACAACTGATCAGGAAAATCTTTCTTAATTGCCTCAGCAAACTTTTTAGCTTCGTCCATATCAGGTACGGCTGTTTCACACCAGAGTAAATCAGCGTATGGAGCGTAAGCTAAGCCGCGAGAAATTGCCTGTTCTATCCCAGCTTTTGTTTCATAAAAACCCTCAGAACTACGTTCACCAGTAATAAAATCTTTATCATAATTATCAATATCCGATGTTAACAATGCCGCTGCATTTGCGTCTGTACGTGCAAGAACAATTGTGGGGACACCCATTATATCTGCGGCTAATCGTGCCGCGGTTAACTTTTGAACTGCTTCTTGGGTAGGAACAAGAACCTTCCCGCCCATATGCCCACATTTTTTCACTGATGCCAATTGATCTTCAAAATGAACGCCAGCAGCGCCGGCTTCAATCATATTTTTCATCAACTCAAAAGCATTGAGTACACCACCAAAGCCTGCTTCAGCATCAGCAACAATTGGAGCAAAAAAATCAATATTACCAGTATCTTTTGAACACTGAATTTCATCCGCGCGTTTAAAAGCATTATTTATACGCGTTACCATTGTAGGCACCGAATCAACTGCATAGAGCGACTGATCTGGATACATGGTTTCAGATGTATTGCCATCTGCCGCAACCTGCCATCCAGAAAGATAAATTGCTTTAATACCGCCTTTTACTTGCTGGACTGCTTGTCCGCCAGTGACTGCCCCTAAACAATTTATATAATCTTCCTCATTAACTAGTTTCCAGAGTTTTTCTGCGCCCCGTCGCGCAAGCGTATGCTCAATCTGCACAGAACCACGAAGTCTTACAACATCAGCGGCAGTATAATCACGCGTAACACCCTGCCAGCGCGCATTTTCCGCCCAATCCTGCTCAAGTTTCTTAATTTCTCCTTCTCTACTCATTACAAAAACTTCCTCCGTATATTAATTTTTTTATTATAATCAATTAGTTAGAATAATAATTGATATCAATAACAATCAACCAGACAATAAAAAGGGCGCATATCATGCCATTTGTTTTTAACCATGTGAACTCCTCGATGAAAATTTAAGAGGGTATATTTCGAGGTATTGACATTAAATCTAAGATAAATGGCAAAAAATCACTTAAATTACATACAAATAAGACAAATTAGCAATTGATTGCATCATTAGTAATATTTTATGTATTGTTATACTTTAAAAAGGCGTCAACTTTCTCTTGTAACCAGAAAGTTTTAATAGGATTTTTTGAGTATTGAGGTTAATCAAGCGTATGTCGGAAAAGATAAATAAGTATTTTGATGATGAGTTGGCAATCCAGGAAGCCGAGCCAACTACTAAACAACCCTCGCTTTACAAGGTAATTCTAGTTAACGATGATTTTACTCCAATGGAATTTGTTGTGCATATTTTAGAATTATTTTTTTCTATTGATAGAGAAAACGCAACACGTATCATGCTAGAAGTTCATACTAGTGGAAAAGGAATTTGCGGATTATTTACTCGTGAAATTGCAGAAACCAAAGTCTCTCTTGTGAATGATTATTCGCAAGAAAATCAACATCCTCTCCTCTGTGCAATGGAAAAGGCTTAAAAAGGATAAATATTATGCTTGATAAAGAATTAGAACAAACACTCAACAGTTTATTTGCGGAAGCAAGAGAGCAACGTTATGAATTTATGACAATAGAGCATTTATTATTTGCTTTACTAAATAATAATTCAGCAACAGCAGTTCTTAGCGCTTGCGGTGCTAATCTTAATAGTTTGCATGATAATTTAATGAAGTTTATTCAGAAAAATTCAACAATTATTAACGATATTGATGAGCGTGATACTCAACCAACAATTGGATTTCAAAGAGTTCTACAACGCGCAGTTTTTAATGTGCAATCATCTGGCAAACAAGAAGTAAGTGGCGAAAATGTTTTAGTTGCAATCTTTGGTGAACGTGAATCGCATGCGGTTTATTTTCTAAATAGACAAAGTATTACAAAATTAGACATTACTAATTATATTTCTCATGGGATAGCAAATATAAACGAAGATGATGAAACTGATATTGATGAAATAGATGATGAGTCTTACCAAGATAAGCCAGATGCAAATTTACTCAATAGCTTCGCTGTTAATCTCAATGAGAAAGCTATTGAAGGTAAGATAGATCCATTGATAGGGAGACAAACTGAAATTCAAAGAACAATCCAAGTTCTTTGCCGTCGTCGTAAAAACAATCCTCTATACGTGGGTGAAGCAGGAGTAGGTAAGACAGCGATCGCCGAAGGTTTAGCAAAGTTAATTGTTGATGGTGAAGTCCCAGACGTATTGATGGATAGTGTGATTTTCGCGCTCGACCTAGGGGCCTTACTAGCTGGCACAAAATATCGAGGTGATTTCGAAAAAAGACTAAAAAGTGTAATTGCTGAATTAAATAAACAACCCAACTCAATACTATTCATCGATGAAATACATACAATCATAGGTGCGGGAGCAACTTCTGGTGGAGTCATGGATGCTTCCAATATTATTAAACCTGTTTTAGCGTCTGGCGAATTGAAATGTATAGGCTCTACTACCTATCAAGAATATCGTGGTGTTTTCGAGAAAGATCATGCCTTAGCAAGGCGTTTTCAGAAAATTGATGTTGCCGAGCCCTCAATTGATGAAACAGTAAAAATTCTAGAGGGATTAAAATCAAGATTTGAAGAGCACCATAAAATCAAATATACCCGTCAAGCTTTGAAAACTGCTGCGGAATTAACTGAGCGATATATTAATGATAGGCAATTACCAGATAAAGCAATAGATGTCATCGATGAAGCTGGAGCTGCGCAAAAATTATTACCTGAATCAAAAAGAAAGAAAACTATTGGGGTAAATGATATTGAAAATATTGTAGCAAAAATTGCACGTATCCCTCCAAAGACTGTTAGTAATAGTGATAAAGACGTTATTAAAAACCTTGAGCGTAATCTCAAAATGGTTGTCTTTGGTCAAGATGAAGCAATTAGTATGTTAAGTAATACTATTAAAATGTCGCGATCGGGATTGGGTAATACACAAAAACCAATCGGTAATTTTCTATTCGCAGGGCCAACTGGCGTTGGAAAAACTGAAGTTACTAGACAACTTGCGATGCAAATGGGTGTTGAGTTAGTGCGGTTTGATATGTCCGAATATATGGAGAGGCATACTGTATCAAGATTAATCGGTGCTCCTCCTGGGTATGTTGGATTTGACCAAGGCGGTTTACTTACGGATGCAATTAACAAAAAACCGCACTGTGTGCTTTTACTTGATGAAATAGAAAAAGCTAACCCTGATGTATTTAATTTAATGTTACAAATTTTTGATCACGGCACATTAACCGATACCAATGGTCGAAAAACTGACTTTCGTAATGTTATTATTGTAATGACAACAAATGCTGGCGCAGATCGAATAAGTAGAGCTTCTGTTGGTTTTACGCCTCAGGATCACAGCAGCGACGTCACAGAGAGTATAAAGAAAATGTTTAACCCTGAATTTCGTAATCGTTTAGATGCAATAATTCATTTCAATCCCTTAGATAAAAAAACCATCTCGAATGTAGTAGGGAAATTCTTAATTGAACTTGAAGCTCAGCTAGATGACAAAAAAGTAACAATTGAAATTACAGAAGATGCTCGTGAATGGTTGGCTGATAATGGTTATGATAAAGTAATGGGGGCCAGACCAATGTCACGTTTAATTCAGAAAATAATTAAACGTCCGCTTGCTGAGGAACTTCTATTTGGAAAACTTATGCATGGGGGTCACGTCGTCGCATCACTTGAAAATAATTCAATAAAAGTTGAAATTAAAGAAGAAGAATTAGAGCATACTTCATAGTTCTTTTATAAAAAAGTTTTTGATTTAGAAACTAAAAATCTTTTTTAAACATAAATGCATTCATTAAAATAAATGAGTAAAAAATTAAATAAATATAGTTCACGTATTACCGAACCAAAATCACAAGGTGCATCACAAGCTATGCTCTATGGTACCGGCATGTCAGAAGAAGATATGCGTAAAGCACAAGTTGGTATATCAAGCGTCTGGTATGAAGGAAATACATGCAATATGCATTTACTGGATCTAGCCAAAAAGGTTAAAGACGGTGTAATTGCAGCTGGACTAGTTGGAATGAGATTCAATACTGTTGGTGTTAGTGATGGTATTTCAATGGGCACAGAAGGAATGAGTTTCTCTTTGCAATCACGTGATTTAATCGCTGACTCAATTGAAACTGTAATGTCAGGTCAATGGTATGACGCAAATATTTCTATACCAGGGTGTGATAAGAACATGCCGGGGTGTTTAATCGCCATGGGGAGATTGAATCGGCCTTCACTAATGATATACGGTGGCACTATCAAACCCGGATATTATGATAATGAAAAAATTGATATCATTTCTGCTTTTCAAAGCTATGGCGAGTTCATTTCTGGAAATATTGACGATAACAAACGATCGGATATCGTAAAAAAATCATGTCCTGGTGCGGGTGCGTGTGGCGGAATGTATACCGCAAATACAATGGCTTCTGCTATTGAAGCAATGGGTATGTCGTTACCTTATAGTTCTTCAACGCCAGCTGTCGATTTAGCTAAACAGGAAGAGTGTTTTAATGCGGGTGAGGCAATCAAACGCCTATTAGAAAAAGATATCAAACCGAGAGATATCATGACACGTGATGCGTTTGAAAATGCAATGGTATTAGTAATAATTCTTGGAGGTTCGACTAATGCAGTATTACATTTATTGGCAATGGCGCGTGCTGTAAATGTTGAACTAACAATTGATGATTTTCAATCAGTAAGTGACCGCACTCCATACGTTGCAGACTTAAAACCCAGTGGTCAACACGTCATGGAAGATCTTCATAAAATTGGCGGTACGCCTGCTGTCATGAAATTCTTGCTCGAGAATGATTTAATTAACGGCGACTGTCTTACTGTTACAGGAAAAACAATAAAAGAAAATCTAAGTGGCCTTCCTGGATTAACTGATGGGCAGAAAATAATTTTCCCGCTAGATAACCCAATTAAACCGAGTGGTCATATAAGAATTCTAAAAGGTAATCTTGCGCCCGGAGGATCTGTTGCAAAAATTACCGGGAAAGAAGGTGAAATATTTACAGGGCCTGCAAAAGTTTATGATTCGGAAGAGGCAATGCTATCTTCATTAGAAAATAATGAAATAATAAAAGGCGATGTCATTATCATTCGTTATGAAGGTCCAAAAGGAGGACCAGGTATGCCAGAAATGTTAACGCCGACATCTGCTATTATTGGTGCCGGTCTTGGTAATGATGTGGCAATGATAACGGACGGGCGATTCTCTGGTGGTTCACATGGGTTTATTATTGGACATGTCGTACCTGAAGCACAAGAAGGAGGACCAATTGCAATCATTAAAAATGGAGACATAGTAACTATCAATGCCAAAACAAATAAAATTGAATTCAAACTCAGTGATAAAGAATTTGCGAATAGACAAAAAAATTGGAAAATGCCCCCATATAAAGCTAACCGAGGAACACTTTATAAATATATCAAAAATGTTAAAACTGCGTCTGAGGGATGTGTAACAGATGAATAACTAACCCATTGTTTGTTGATATTTTTTATAATATTTAATTACTTTTTCAACATAATTTTTAGTTTCTCTATAAGGAGGAACCGTATTGTCATATTTTTTAACAGCATTTTCACCAGCGTTATAAGCTGCCAATGCTAGCCTTATATTATTATTAAACATTCTTAATAAATCACTAAGATAACGTGAGCCGCCACTTATACTCTCTTTTACGTCTCGACGATTAATAACACCGTAACGTTTCGCCGTCTCAGGCATTAATTGCATCAAACCAATAGCGCCAGCCGGAGAAACAGCATTTGGGTTATACCATGACTCAACGGTGATTATGGCATGCAATAATGTATAAGGTAATTTATGTGTCTTTGCGATACTCCTAATTGTTGCGTCATATCTTTTCTGATGCCCTACCCAATCAAAGTTCTGTGGTTTTTTTTGTTCTACCCATCCTTTCCATGTTCTTACTAATTTTTTATAGCCTTTATGTTCAGGTTTATCGGTGAAAATTACTCGCCCATATTTATCGATATATCGATACACATCTGCATTACAAGGCAGTGATAGGAATGAAAGCAAAGTAAAGAAAAATAATATAATTTTAGTATTTGTCATTTTATCTATTAATTAAATTCAAAAATAATTATAGAAAATAAATAACCGTTTGTATGATTGCTAATGAAAAAAATGCTGCAACGACATCATCAAACATTATGCCCAAACCACCCTTTACATGACTATCAATCACTGAAATTGGCCAAGGCTTAAGAATGTCGAAAACTCTAAATAAAATGAAGCCCATCAATATCCATAACCAATCTTTGGGCACCATAAACATAGTAACGAAGTAACCAACAATTTCATCCCATACAATAGAAGGATGATCATGAACATTTAAACTTTTGGCGGTATATTCGCAACAAAAAATTCCACCTAAAAAAGCACAAATTATAATCGTAAGGTAAATTTTCCAATCCATGACGGGTAATATAATAAATAGTAATACGCCAATCAAAGTACCCATAGTGCCAGGTATTCTAGGAACTAAACCGCTACCAAACCCAAAAGAGAATAAGTGTATTGGGTTTAGTAGCATTTTTATCGGAGCTTGTATTTTAACTAATTTATCCATAAATTAAGCAGATTCAACTATTAATCTTAAAGAGTATAATTTATTAATCTACTCATTAACATAAATTAAGGATACGATTGTATAAATTAATATACTAAAAGTACTTCTATAAAAAACTATAAGGGAAAAAATAAATGGCATTTTTAAGAACTATAATTATTATTTTCGTGCTAACTCCATTACTAACTACTAAAAGTTATGCCATTGAGGATAATCTTCAAATATTAATTAATGATGTGATTAGTGGTAGTCATAGAGCAAAGACTAATAAGGCGCGGGATGTTTACCGTCACCCAAAACAAACCTTATTATTCTTTGGTATTAAAAAAAATATGACAGTGCTCGAGATCCTACCAGGTCGTGGTTGGTATACAGAGATACTTGCTCCTATATTAAAAGATGAAGGGAAATTAACAGTTGCTGGTTTTGGTGAGCATCATCCTAAGGACTATCTTCGTAAATCACACATAAAGTTTATAGAACACCTCGCTAAAAATCCAAAACTTTATAAAAAAATTAAGCATGAAGTTTTTAATAATAAAAATTATTATCTAAAAGATAATTGTTGTAGATTTAGTTCAATACTGTCAAAAATGTAACATTTTTAATTTTACTCA
>JAAZZI010000229.1 GCA_014239225.1 Gammaproteobacteria bacterium | reverse complement strand
TGAGATTGTCTATGTAAGCGTACCATAATTTTAGCAGTGTCTGCATTAAATCCGATTTCCTCACTTACATATCCAATATCTCGAATAACTTGGCGTGATACTTCCTCGACGTCTACTTTTGCTTCAGAACTTATTTCACCTGCAATACAAACAAAATTTGTACTTACAAGAACTTCACAAGCTACACGACTTAGAGAATCTTTTTTCAAATAGGCATCTAAAATTGCATCAGAAATTTGATCACAAATCTTATCAGGATGACCCTCAGAAACAGATTCTGAAGTAAATGGAAATATTCTTGTCATTATATTATAAATTCACCTATCTTTATTAAGATGCCTCTGTAATTGATAAAATATCTTAGAAAGTTGTTTTGTTTTTATAGCATATGTACTTCGATTAACAATAAAAGTTGCACAGGAATCGATAATTTTAGCTACCTCAACAAGTCCATTTTGTTTTAAAGTTTCCCCTGTGCTCACAAGATCAACGATACAGTCAGCAAGAGAAAGTAAAGGAGCAATTTCTAAACTACCGTGAAGTTTAATTATTTCGCAAGCTATCCCTGAGCGATAAAAAAAATCAGTAGCAAGACGTGGATATTTTGTAGCTACTCTTAAATTAGATCGTTGCAATATATACTTTGATTCTTCTGGCAAAGTAGCAACAGATAAACGACATTGCCCAAATTTTAAATTAAATGGAACTGTAATATCA
>JAAZZI010000228.1 GCA_014239225.1 Gammaproteobacteria bacterium | reverse complement strand
TTCCTTGAAATTGATCACCACCGTCCAAAAGTATCGTATTAGAATGCCTTGAACGAGCGTCTTCAATTGCTGAAATCAAACGCGCTGTACCACCAAAACACTTTCCCTTAGCATTATTCTTCGCAGAACAATTATTATCGTATTTACTGATTGGTCTAAAACGAGCGTGAAAATCATTAGTATGAAGTATTGTTATTTCGTAGACTTTATCATGAGCAGCTATTGAAGGCTGGCTTAATAAGCCAAGCATAATGGTACAGCTCAGAAAAATAAAGCTTTTTTGAATTCTACTAAAAAGCATCACGGTATGTTGAATTAACCCACTTTGTTGCGAGTTTTTTAAATTTCGCATATTTCTTCTCCTTTTAATTAAACTTTCAAATTTTTTGCTATAGTGAAAACACCAATCCTATAAAATTCTATAGTAAGAAAAGTTAAGAATCTGTTATTCAGTCACAATAAAAAATGTGGCTGTTTTAGATTACAGGAAGAAGTCTATTCTACTATTGTTTATGAATTTAAAAAAGATTCTTTTTGACCCGTTCATTGTCAAAAGATAAAATCTATAATGAAGCATAAAATCTACAAAATAAGTGGCGCCTGCTATGCCAGCTTAGGGCAACTGGATGCTGCGGTTAAAAGCTACAAGAAGGTAATAGCTATTAACCCGAACTCCGCTGAAGCGCATTACAACCTCGGAGCTACGCTCCAGAGACT
>JAAZZI010000227.1 GCA_014239225.1 Gammaproteobacteria bacterium | reverse complement strand
CAAATGTTTTATTGATACATCAGGCAAAAGGTTTTTTAAATCCACATAATTAATATAACAAGATACATATCCCACTTTCATCTCAAATTGAAACAAAATAATTTCTCCATATTAATGAAAAATAAAGTTATATATTATTAATTTTTAGCTCTACTGGTGTAACCAGCAGAGCTATTGTTATCACTCTGTGTCTGTCTGTCCGTCACACACTTTACTCAAAAAGTAGTAATTGGATCATCACCAAACTTCACCAATGGAACCAGGACTTGAATAGCTCCAGACGTTTTTTGCATTTTTTAAGTAGGTCATCCAAGATGGCCGCCACAGCCGCCATCTTGATTTTTTTGTGACGACTACTCCTCCAGAACCAAAAGTGATAGAGACATGGGGTTTTCACCATAAGGTTCAGTTTAAGTTGAATAGCCTCCCGTTTTAAATTTGAAGTCCTACGATTTTCAAAATGGCGGCTATGACATCATAAGTAAAACGTGTTTCCCGCCAAAATTCTAACTTTGTCAAAAATGGTCGGATCTTGGCGAAAGGACTATATGCGGTTAGGCCCTTTTTTGGCCTAAAATTAGTGTAAAATTTAATTTTATTGTAATGATAATTATTTTTACCAAACATTATACACACGATCTTGTTTGACTAGGAAAATATGTTTTCCAAAGTCATTTGACCTTATTGGTTGCTATAGCAACGCTGCAATGTATGGTTT
>JAAZZI010000226.1 GCA_014239225.1 Gammaproteobacteria bacterium | reverse complement strand
GTTCTTTTTCCATTTTATTTCCACTTTGCATTTGGAGGCATAGACATTAATATTGCGTCAGGGTTACCACCACTGTTTAATCCGAATTTTGTTCCACGATCGTACAATAAATTAAACTCAACATATCTGCCTCTTTTTACTAATTGAATTTCTTTTTCTTTTTGTGTCCATTTTAAAAACATTTTTTTTTCCATAATTTTTTTAACTAAATAAGCAAAAGTAATACCCACATCTTTTACAAAAGAAAAATCTTTTTCCCAATTATTCATTTTATAATCAAAAAAGATACCACCTATACCTCTTGGCTCTCCTCTATGTGGTAGATAAAAATATTCATCGCACCATTTTTTATATTTAGCATAGTATTTTTTATCGTAAAAATTACATGTTTTTTTTAATTCGTTATGAAAATATTTTTTTTCTTTATTATCAACCAAGCAAGGTGTTACGTCCATGCCACCTCCAAACCAATTTTTTTGTGTACAAATAAATCTAGTATTGAAGTGCATAGCGGGAATTTTAGGATTTTTTGGATGAAACACTACGGACACACCAGAAGACCAAAAGTTAGTATTATTTTTTGTCCCAGGAATTTTTTTTGCAAATTCTTTTGGAAATTTTCCTATGACATTTGAAAATGCAACACCTCCTTTTTCAATTACTTCACCATTAATTATTCTTAGTTCACCATGTTTCCATTTTTTCTTTTTAAATTTTTT
>JAAZZI010000225.1 GCA_014239225.1 Gammaproteobacteria bacterium | reverse complement strand
TGTGTGGATACACGGTGACGTTACGTTACATGTACAGTACCTGGCCATAAGTTATGGCGCATAGTATTTTTTCCTATTGACTTCTATGTTAATTTGCATTTTTGTTTAATTTCATTAAAATTCGAATTTTCAACCAATTTTAATGAGGTTTTCTTTATTTTGTTCAGAAAATAATAAGGTTTAACATGATATCAAATATTTAATGTTTGTTTTAACTTTTAACAAAGAAAAAACGAGTGGAACACGAATGAAAACTTATAAAAATAATTTTAATTATATTATTTAAATCTAGTACAGTTAGTAATTCAGTTGCATGATTTTTATATAATGTTTTATGTAATTCATATTTATCTAAATGTTGTTTTATTTTTTTATTAAAAATTAATGCTGTTCTTAATTGTGAGGTTATTAAAATATCCTTGGCAGATTGTTTAAAATTAAATTTTTCTTTAATTTTTAAATCATTTTTGACTGACCTTGTTCCTTCTATTTCCCAGGCTAATTTGGTAATCTTTAATTTTTCCTCTGGGTTATCCACTTTTCCAGTAACAAATATTCTGCCGTCTAATACTTGTGTGCTTACACTTAGCAAATAATTTTTATTCATTAATAATAATTTTGCGTCCAAATTTTTATCCATAATTCCATCATCAATTTGGGTACCTACTGTTCTTGGATCTAAAGCAACTGAAACCCCAGTTCCAAATACCCCTTTGGATG
>JAAZZI010000224.1:218-721 GCA_014239225.1 Gammaproteobacteria bacterium | reverse complement strand
CTCCAGTTTGGATTATATTAACAACAAGGTTGTCTTGTCTTTCTGTCATTAAGCCACCAATATTTTTCGATAATTCTTTAGTGTTTATTAAGTTTTTATTAGTACTAAAAATAACATTTCCCCTATCATCAGTTATCTTATAAATGGATTTTTTATCAAACATAAGTGTGCTGTTATCTACTTTGCCAACTATTAGCTCTTCAGATATCATTTTTAATTGATATTCATCCACTTTAAAAGTGACCTCTGACGTGACGCCTGTATTTGGGTCAAGCTCGTGTTCTTCACTAATACTGATAAGCTTACCATTAATTTTTTGACCATTATTAAATGTAATCGTATCAGCAAACAAGACAGAGGTCTGTGCTAAGATTAATAGAAGTGAGAGGTATTTGACCCAGAGGCGTTTCGTACAGGAACTTACAAAAAATAATCTAACAATGTGTGAGCACCTTTTATTTGAAGGGTACACCCCCTAAAAGGTGTTTTGGGTTGAGATTTTA
>JAAZZI010000224.1:0-210 GCA_014239225.1 Gammaproteobacteria bacterium | reverse complement strand
TGAGGCACTTTTTAAGTAATAATGTGGAAGTTTTATTTTTTAGTGAATTCCATTTGGGTACAAGATGCTTCTTCCCAGTTATTCCCGGCAGCTTCACAAGTTGATTGGGTGTCATGATTGGTTTCATCACCATCGTCATCTTCACATATAGCTTCGTTCGGTTCATCGACAGTAAATGAATCACCATCCAATTTATAGGTTAGGCAATCA
>JAAZZI010000223.1 GCA_014239225.1 Gammaproteobacteria bacterium | reverse complement strand
AGCAGGGAAATCTTCGCGTACCTCTAACTGGCGGTAGTGTGATCTCACCTAGTTATGAACGACGACTCGGGCAAATGTTTTTAAAACAAGTTCGTCATTTTTCTCGCATCATCGATGACCCCGAAGTTGAATCATACATCCAAGCGCTCGGATATAACTTAAGTTCGCATAGTGATAATACTGAACAACCTTTCACATTTTTCATGATTGATAATCCGGTAATTAATGCTTTTGCGGGACCGGGGGGTATGATTGGCATTAATAGTGGGGTCATCTTAAATTCTGAAAGTGAGAGTGAGTTTGCAGGTGTTGTTGCGCATGAAATCGCGCATGTAACTCAAAGACACCTTGCCCGTACGTTCGAAGAGGCAAAAAAGTTTAGCCTCCCTACTGCAGCGGCAATGATTGGAGCATTAATTATTGCCACCCAAGATCCGGCCGCAGGCCAGGCCGCAATCACTGGAATTGCAGGCTTTAATGTACAAAATCAAATTAATTTTACTCGTGAAAACGAAGAAGAGGCGGATCGAGTAGGTATTGCTCTGTTGGCAAAGTCAGACTATGACCCGCGAGGAATGCCAGCATTTTTTGAAAGATTACAAAAAATATCGAAATTTTCACAAAGTAATGCTCCGGATTTTTTTCGCACACATCCTTTAACCACATCTCGTATAGCAGTTTCAATTTCATTCCCGAGCATACTTTCGGCTTGGCCGAGTAGTGC
>JAAZZI010000222.1:219-757 GCA_014239225.1 Gammaproteobacteria bacterium | reverse complement strand
ATTCATATGAATTAAACTGATTAATTAGTTATAGCTTTTATTAGTCATAAACTAATAATATATTATACTTATGACGCTCAATATAGATCAATTAAAAAAAAAGATTATCTATCGATCAAATTATAGGGGTACAAAAGAAATGGATAAACTTTTAGGTGCCTTTACTAATAAATATATCGAAACATTAAACATTAAAGAACTTAAAGATTTAGAAGAATTATTGGATGTGGATGATTCTAACTTATATAATTTCTATAACGGTATGACATGTGATTTTAAATTTAAAAAAAACTATATCAATTCGTTGTTTAAAGATTTTGAATATAAAGATTATTAAATAATGGCGGAAGGACTGAGATTCGAACTCAGGAAAGAGTTGCCCCTTTGCCGGTTTTCAAGACCGGTGCATTCAACCACTCTGCCATCCTTCCGTGAGAATTGTTTTATT
The DNA here is from genome assembly GCA_014239225.1 of Gammaproteobacteria bacterium. Classification (GTDB taxonomy): domain Bacteria; phylum Pseudomonadota; class Gammaproteobacteria; order Eutrophobiales; family Eutrophobiaceae; genus UBA11869. The sequence goes on along the minus strand of JAAZZI010000222.1, from coordinate 309 downwards.
ATTATAATTATTTAATTCAACTATAAAATAGTCTAATAAAAGCTATTATTAATTAATCTATCAATTCCTATGAATAATGAATTTAACAAG
>JAAZZI010000222.1:0-210 GCA_014239225.1 Gammaproteobacteria bacterium | reverse complement strand
TGGACAACATTTACATTAATAATTACAACTTTTCTTTTTTCAAAATGGCATATTTTTTTTACTATAATAAGAAATAAAAAAAATTTATTTTATTTATTCTTATCTGGTTTTCTTATTTTTATTAATTGGGCTGTTTGGATTTATGCTATAGCAACAAATAGGATAATTGATGCAAGCTTTGGTTATTTTATGATGCCAATTTTAAGTGTT
>JAAZZI010000221.1:291-779 GCA_014239225.1 Gammaproteobacteria bacterium | reverse complement strand
CTGATCCTAGGTTCACTCCAGCCAAAGCCGCTATACTTCCAAATTGAGAATTAGTGGATACTGTGCTTCCACTTGAACCTGCCACTTTTAAAACTACATCTGATTTATATATATTTGGCAAGGACAATGAATAGAAAACAGAGCTTACAGCAAAAATAAATGAGATGATTATAATTAATCTCTTCTTTTCCCATACGATTGAGAATAATTCACTAAGATTTATTTCATCATTGCTAGAGGCGGCATTATTTGACATTTTTTATGGCTCCTAATTAATATTTCTTATCGATTTTATCATGAACATTAATCATTGGTGCCCAGAGCCGGACTTGAACCGGCACGAAGTTGCCTTCGAGGGATTTTAAGTCCCTTGTGTCTACCAATTCCACCACCTGGGCAATTAGTCTGTTCGATCAATATATTTATTAGGTTAAATATCTTGGCTATATTAAGCACTTAGTTTAAGTGAAATTCTTTCTCTTTCTGCA
>JAAZZI010000221.1:0-281 GCA_014239225.1 Gammaproteobacteria bacterium | reverse complement strand
AATTAGTTACTAACTCTGAAATAAAGCTAAGCACTCAGCTTGAGTGATATTCTTTCTCTTTCTGCATCAATTCCAAAAATGATGCATGAAAGCTTATCGCCTTTTTTGAAGTTTTCCATAGCAGCAGCAGGATTTTCATCTTCTGTTATATCAGATAAATGAATCAAGCCGTCAATGTCGCCTTCAAGACCAACAAAAATTCCAAAATCAGTTACAGATTTAATGCTACCTTCAACTGAGTCACCAAGACCGTATCTGTTAGCGAACTCAGACCACGGATT
>JAAZZI010000220.1 GCA_014239225.1 Gammaproteobacteria bacterium | reverse complement strand
AAATGCTTGAATTTTTTTCTAAAGTAACATCCCCTATTATGGTTGCATTGGGAGCTACCCAATTTTCCCCTGTGTTTTTTGGTTTTTTATCTTTTAAATCGTAAAACATAATTTATATATTAATATAGTATGCCAGTTCAAACTCCAATATGTGATTTTGGTAAAAAAGCTTTACCTTTTGAATTAAAATCTACAGATAACAAAATTATTTCACTAGATGATATTAAAGGTGAAAATGGAACTTTGATAATGTTTATTTGTAATCATTGTCCTTATGTAAAAGCAGTGATTGAAGATATTGTTGAAGATTCAAATAAGTTAGCTGATTTTGGAATAAAATCAGTAGCAATTTGTTCTAATGATGTAAAAAATTATCCTGAAGATTCTTTTGAAAATATGATTGAATTTTCAAAAGAAAATAAATTTAATTTCCCATATTTAATTGATGAAACTCAAGAAATTGCAAAAAAATATGATGCAGTATGTACGCCTGATTTTTTTGGTTACAATAAAGACTTGGGGCTACAATACAGAGGGAGAATTAGAGAATTAAAAGAGTTAAAACCTGTAAGAAGTGGTGAAAGTGAATTGTTAAATGCAATGCGAATGGTGGCTCAAACCGGTAAAGGTCCTGAAGATCAAATTCCAAGTATGGGTTGTAACATCAAGTGGTTAAATAATTAATGTATATAGTTTTAACAAGATCTTTTCCTCCTGAAGTTGGAGGAATGCAAAATTTAATGTGGGGATTAGCTAATTCTTTATCAAAACATTATATGA
>JAAZZI010000021.1 GCA_014239225.1 Gammaproteobacteria bacterium | reverse complement strand
ACGGTCAGTATATTCATCTCTTTTGCAACCTGCGCAACAACTGGTGCGGCGCCAGTACCCGTGCCACCCCCCATGCCAGCTGCAATAAAAAGCATATCTGCACCGTCAAGAACTGCCATTATTCTATCACGGTCCTCGAGTGCGGCTTGGCGACCAATTTCGGGATCAGAACCTGCTCCCAAACCTTTAGTTATGCCGCAACCCAATTGTAAAACAGGCTCGACGCCTGAAGTCTTGAGTGCTTGTGCGTCTGTATTCGCACAAATAAATTCAACACCTTCGATGTTGCTACCCAGCATATGCATTACTGCATTGCCACCACCACCACCAACACCTATTACTTTAATAATTGCTGGTTGATTAGTTGCATTGACTAATTCAAATGGCATAATTTTATCCTCCTAAATTACAATGAATTTATAAATCTAAAAATGACCTTGATACCAACTTTTCATTCTTCCCCAAATACCTTTCACTCCATTATTAATATCAATTCTTGTCGAACGATCCTGATCTTGTTATAGCCCATATAGCAATAAGCCAACGCCCGTTGCATAAATTGGATTTTTTACGTTCTCAGCTAACCCACTTACGAATTGTGGTACCCCTAAACGCACTGGCATATGAAATATTTCTTCGGCCAGTTCTATAACCCCTTCCATTTTCGAACTACCTCCCGTTAGAACAATTCCAGCAGCAATAAGATTTTCATAACCACTTCTTCGTAACTCTGCCTGTATAAGAATAAATAATTCTTCGTATCGTGGTTGCACAACTTCAGCTAATATTTGACGAGCCAAACGACGTGGGGGCCGATCGCCCACACCAGGAACTTCTATAGTTTCTTCATTATTCGTAAGTTGTGTAAGTGCGCAAGCATATTGAATTTTAATATCTTCGGCATGTGGTGTTGGGGTTCTCAGAGCAATAGCAATATCATTGGTAACCTGATCCCCAGCGATTGGAATAACAGCAGTATGATGAATTTCACCATCATTAAAAATGGCTATATCTGTCGTGCCTCCACCTATATCAATCAGGCAGATACCGAGTTCTTTTTCATCATCAGTCAAAACAGACTGGCTTGATGCTACTTGTTCTAAAACAATATCATCAACTTCTAATCCACATTTACGAACACACTTGTTAATATTTTGTGCCGCACTAACAGCTCCTGTCACCAAATGAACTTTTGCTTCAAGTCGAACACCAGACATACCTATCGGGAATCTTATTCCATCTTGATTATCTATAATATATTCCTGTGGTAATACGTGTATGGTTTTCTGATCGGCTGGTATAGCTACGGCTTTTGCTGCATCAATAACACGATCTATATCAGTTTGTGAAACTTCATTATCTCGAATTGCAACAATCCCGTGTGAATTTAAGCTTTGTATATGACTGCCTGCTATCCCTGTATATACTGAATGTATCTCGCAACCAGACATCAACTCAGCCTCTTCAATTGCCCGCTGTATAGACTGTGTTGTAGAGTCAATATTTACTACAACACCTCTTCTTAAACCACGAGATTGATGAGAACCAATACCGATTATTTCAATTTTATTATCGGGTGAAATTTCTCCAACAATGGCAACTATTTTAGATGTGCCTATATCTAGAGCAACAATAAGATTTTTATCTATTTTTTTTACCATACTTCTCCGTCCAATATTAATTTGAAGAAATGTTAAATTTATTTTTCCAAAAAACTGAAAGACCATTTGAATAACGCAAATCGATTGAGTCAATATCATTGATACGATCTGGAATTAATGTAGGAACGAATTTTAAAAACCGATCAAGCCTTTCATCAAAGGCATGTCTTCCTAATACGACTCTAACCCCATTTTCTAAATCAAAGGAATATGCGCGCCTATTATTTAAAATAACTGAAACTACATTTAATCGAAATGGTAAAGATTGTAATTTTTCTTGTATCGTCTTATATCGATCGAGTAACTTAATTCCTGAATTAATCGGCCCAAATAATAATGGTAGATCTGCAAATATAATTTCCTCACTTGGAGAAAAATATTCGCCCGATAGATTTAGCAACCCTAAATCTCCCCACCGTGCAGACGGTACTTGTTCAAATACAATCACTTTTAATAAGTCTGGCCATACTCTTTTTACAGTTACCTCCCTCACCCAAGGCATACTTAGTAGTGCTAATCGAACTTCATTAACATTCAAGCTAAAAAACCCCCCTCGAATATTATTTACAACATTCTTTTTCAATTCAGTTTGTGATAAACGATTAAAACTACCTTCAACTTTTACATGTTTAATTGGTAATGTGTTTGGGTGTAATAAATAGTTTCCGCCATATAAAAGTAAGGCAATAAAAACTACAACAAAAAAATATCCAAAAAATCTCGAAAAATGAGATTCATTTGATACTGATTCATCAAAACTTAATTTTTTAGAACCTACAATCATATCTATTACGAAAAACTCGTTGCCAATATTTTTAAGACCAATTCCTCGAAGGACATACCAGCCTTTTCAGCGGCCATTGGAACAAGACTATGACTTGTCATCCCGGGAATTGTATTTACCTCAATTAACCATTCTTGGTTGTTTGAATCGACCATTAAATCAACACGACTCCAACCGCTAACACCCAATAATTTACATGCTTCTATAGATGTTTTACCTAAAGTTAATTCAGAAACCTCATCTAAACCACATGGGCAAATATATTGTGTATTATCATCATTATATTTCGCATCGTAATCATAGAACTCGTTTTTAGTTTCTAATTTAATAAATGGTAAAACTTTGTTATCTAATATCGGTGCAGTATATTCATCTCCCTCAATCCAGCTTTCTGCCATAACACGTTCATCAAATTGGCTTGCGTTTGTCCATGCTGAAAATAAATTTTCTACTTGATAAACTTTCGCTGCACCAAAACTAGAACCCTCTCTAACTGGTTTGATCATAGCCGGTAATCCAATTTGTTCAGCTACATATTCCCAATTACTTTTTTGATCAATTTCTATTGCATTTGGTGTCGGTAATCCTGCGTCACGCCAAATAGATTTACTTTTAATTTTATCCATGGCACGTGCAGAACTTAACGCATCACTACCCGTATAAGGCAAACCAACAGCTTCCAGTTCTCTTTGTATTGTTCCGTCTTCGCCGCCTCTACCATGTAATGCTAAAAACACCCGATCAAAACTGCTGTTTATTAATTCGTGGAATGAATCTTTCTGGTAATCAATGACGTGAGCATCAACACCAGCTTTAAGTAACGCCGCGTGTACTGCCTTACCACTCTCCAATGAAATCTCCCTTTCTGCAGACTCACCGCCCATCAAAACAACGACTTTTCCAAATTGTGACAATTGATTTTCAGACAAGCGCATTACTTTCCCCTTTATTACTTTCACCAATAATTCGTACTTCGGGAATTAATTTAATGTCATATTTTTCATACACACATGCTTGAATAAATTCTATTAATTGCTCTATATCTAATGATGTTGCATTACCAGTATTGATAATAAAGTTGCCATGTTTATCTGAGATAACAGCTCCGCCAACTTTCTTGCCTTTGAGTCCACATAACTCGATCAATTTTGCAGCATGCTGATTAGTGGGGTTTCTAAATACTGAACCACAACTCAATTTTCCGAGAGGTTGGCTATTAGCACGCTCACTCAGCATTTTTTTTATACGATCACTTACGACAGTTCGAGTTGAAATTTCTAATTTCATTTTACAAGCAATAAACCATTCATTTTCTGAAATAGAAACACTACGATAATTAATATCAAATTTATCTTTTTCAAAAATTTCGCGTTTACCTTTTCGATTTATTGTTTCAACCTCCTTTATGTAAGACCAAATTTCACCACCATAAGCCCCGGCATTCATTGCGAGAGCGCCGCCAATTGTTCCGGGAATTCCCGCTAAGAATTCAATTCCTTCTAATCCATGCTTTGCAGAAAAATGTGCCACCTTTGCGCATGAAACTCCTGCGCCTATAAATATTTCTGTTTCATTAATTTTCTTCAGTTCATTAAGTAGCCCAACCACAGATACAACAACACCAGAAACACCTCCATCACGTACTAATAAATTACTTCCGAGGCCTATCCAAGTTATTGGGGTATTTGTTGGTAATTTAGATATAAACTTTGCCAAATCATTTATATCTGATGCAATATAATAATAATCAGCGTTACCTCCTGTTTTCCAAGATGTATGACGTGACATGGGTTCTTGTATTCGTAACTCCCCTTGTAAGCCCATAGTGTCTAGATCTAAAAACATTTTCTTATTTAAAATTGTTTGCTTTAATTGTGTTTCTTTTATGCTCAACAAACTAATTTCCCTTAATGAATAGTTCCTGAAAAGTTCTTATGCAGTCGCGCAGACAAAGAACCAATATCGCCCGCACCTAGCGTTAAAAGTAGATCGTTTTCCTTTACAACATCGGGAAGTACTTCGAAAATTGTTTCTTTATTTTCCAAAAATATAGGATCAACTTTTCCTCTTAATCTAATTGCACGACATAATGAACGGCCATCAGAACCTGGAATGGGTTCCTCGCCCGCTGGATATACATCAAAAACTATTAACCTATCTGTCTGTGATAGAATCTCGGTAAAGTCTTCGAATAAATCACGCATACGCGTAAATCGGTGTGGTTGATATATAACGACTAAACGTCGTGCAGGCCAACCAGATCTTATAGCCTCAAAAGTTGATTTATTTCTGTTGGGTGGTGCGCATAATCATCGATTAGTGTTAGATTGAACTTATTGATCATAATTTCTCCCCGCATATGGAAGCGGCGGGATATTCCCTGAAAACTACACAAAGCCTGAATGATGTCATCATCATTCACTCCTAATTCATGTGCTAGTGCTATTGATGCTAATGCATTTAATACATTATGTTTTCCAGGAAGGTTTAGCTCTATTTCCAGCCAATCTTTTTTTTCTTTAGAAGATACTTTGAACCACGTTTTTGTTGTTTCCTGATTTATAATTTGAGCGTTATAGTCAGCATCAAAATCAACTCCATAAGTAACTATTGGTTTAGTAACTTCAGGTAATACTTTCCTAACACCTTCATCATCAATACATAAAACTGCTAACCCATAGAATGGTAATTGGTGTAAGAATTCCACAAAATTATGTCGTAGTGATGAAAAATCACCAGAGTAATTTTCGAGGTGATCAGCATCAATATTTGTTATAACGGCGATAATTGGATGTAAATGTAAAAATGACGCATCGCTCTCATCGGCTTCAGCAATAATATATTTTCCTTTGCCAAGGTGTGCATGTGACCCAGAGCTATTCAATAACCCTCCAATAACATATGTTGGGTCAAATCCACCTTCTGCTAGTACACTCGTAACTAAACTAGTCGTTGTTGTTTTACCATGCGTTCCCGCTATAGCGATACCCTGACTAAAACGCATAAGTTCTGCTAACATTTCAGCACGACGAACGATAGGTATTCTGTTTTTTCGTGCGGCGACTAATTCTTCATTATCTTCATTAATTGCGCTGGTATGCACAACAACATCAGCATCACTTATATTATTAGTATTATGTCCAATTGATACCTCTATTTCTAAAGATTGCAATCTTTTGGTTATTGAAGTTTCCTTAATATCTGAGCCGCTAACTTCGTAACCTAAAGTTTTTAATACCTCGGATATTCCTCCCATACCAGCACCGCCAATACCGATAAAATGGATATGCTTTACTCTCCCCATAATGTGAGGAGAAGAATGCGTTTCCATATCATGCATAAGATGCCTCCACACAAAGTTTTGCAACATTATCAGTTGCATCTGGTTTTGATAATTTTCTTGCTTTCATCGCCATTTGTATTAGTAATTCTGGGGTATTAAAAAATTCTAATAAAATCTTCTTTAGTATGTCAGCGCTTAATTGGTCTTCTTCAATAAGAACTGCAGCTCCATTATTTGAAAGATATTGCGCATTTTTCATTTGATGATTATCAACAGCGAAAGGGAAAGGAATAAGTATAGAAGCTATACCGCAAGCTGCTAATTCTGAGAGTGTTGAAGCACCAGCCCGACAAATTACAATATCAGCCCACATGTAAGCACCAACCATATCATCAATGAAAGGGAGAACGTCTGCATCAACATTATATTTTTTATATATTTCTTGAGTATTTGAATAATGTTTTTCACCACATTGATGTTTTATTTTCAGAATGTAGTCACTATTAAAATCGTGAATCATTACGGGCATTATTTTATTAAGTTTTTCCGCGCCAAGACTCCCCCCAAGTACTAACACCTTTAATAATGTAGGTTCGCGATTTGTATATCGTTTCTTTGGAGCAGGTATATTTTTAATGTCTTCACGTATAGGATTGCCCGTTTCGATAAGTTTTTTTGATTTTTTAAATACCTCAGGAAAAGCTGTCATAATTGAAATAGCGAATGGAGTAAGTAATCGATTAGTTAAACCTGCTATAGCGTTTTGTTCGTGTATTAAAAGTGGAATTCTCATTAACCATGCGGCAATCCCACCTGGCCCACTTGTAAATCCTCCCATTCCTAATACAACTACTGGACGGATTTTAATCATAATGACCAGTGCCTGAAACAGTGCGACTACAAGCAAAAAAGGCGCTAACAATAAACGGCGGTAACCCTTACCTCGAATACCCATAACACTAATTTTTAGTAAAGGGTAGCCATGTTTTGGAACAATATTTTTTTCCAAGCCATAATGAGTTCCTAACCAGAATAATTTAAACCCCTTTAATTTTAAATTTTCCGCAACAGCTAACGCAGGATATACATGTCCGCCTGTTCCGCCTGCCATGATAAGAATATTTTTATGTCCCATAAACAGGTGCCAATTTTCTATTATTAGGTTTTACATTCTGCCTATTCTCGTACTCAATTCGTAAAAGTATGCCAAATAATATGCAATACACGATCATGCTATTACCGCCATAACTAATAAATGGTAACGTTAGCCCCTTTGTCGGTAGCACCCCCATATTTACACCGATATTAATGTAGGCTTGTAAGCCAATAATTAATCCAATGCCATAGGCTAAGTAAGCAGAGAAATACTTTTTAGCATTTTCTGCAATTTTACCGATCATAAATGCGCGCCAAACAATAAATAAATACAAAAAAATAATTGAAATAGTTCCGATAAGTCCAAACTCCTCAGCTAGAACTGAAAAAATAAAATCCGTGTGGCGTTCTGGTAAATAAAAAAGTTTTTGTATGCCCCCTCCTAAGCCGACACCAGTCCAATCGCCACGGCCAAAAGCAATCAAAGCTTGTGTTAATTGATAACCGTTTTCATATGGGTCTTGCCATGGGTCACGGAAACTCATTAAACGTTGCATACGATAAGGAGAAAGAATAATAAGACAGGCTAACGCAACAATAAAAGTCGGAAGCCAAACAAAAAATCGTCCTAGTGGTGCGCCAGCTAGAAAGAGCATGCCAAGTGTGGTGGCGCATAATACGACACATGATCCATAATCCGGCTGTTTCAATAATAATATTGAAATAATAGCTAAAATAAATACTGGTTTAAGAAAACCAGCTAATTCTGTTTGCACTGATTCTCGATGATGAACAAGATAGCCCGCTAGATAAGTAATAATAAAAAATTTGACTAGTTCTGCTGCTTGAAAAGATTTGGTACCTAATTGAATCCAACGCATACTTCCATTCACTTCTTTACCTAAACCAGGGATAAGTGTAAGCACCAATAATGCAATTGCTACAATTAACAATACTCTACTTAACGTTTGCAAATAGAGAATTGGCATTTTTAAAAAAAATAATATAAGAAATAGACCTAAGATTATCGACTGCCCCTGATTCCAAAAATAATACAATGGATCACCAAAATCTTTATCGGCGGCCGAAATAGATGCTGAAGTGACCATAATCAAACCAATCGAAATTATTAAAACTAAACTAGATACTAACCAAAAATCATAACCTACTATTAGCATCGGCCTATAGCCTTTAGATGCCAATGTTGCTTGTTGTCTGTTCTGATCAAACATCAATTCTTTGATAGTGCATCTATGGCTGAAATAAATGCATCTCCTCGTTGTTGGTAATTTTTGTACATATCGAGACTAGAACAAGCTGGGGCAAGCAATACTATATCATCGGGGTCAGCAATTTTACTTGCGCCTTTGACTGCTTCATTCATGTTGTTAACAAACTCTTTATCAACATCAGAGCCCATAACATCGGCTAACTTATTAGCATCAATACCAAATAAAAAAACTCTTTTAATATATTTTTTAACAATCGGATTGAGGCCGGATAAATCTGCACCTTTGCTATCGCCTCCTGCAATAAGAATTATATTGCCGAGTTCACAAAGCCCTGTGATTGAGGCGATACATGCTCCGACATTTGTAGCTTTTGAATCGTTATACCAACTTACATTATCAATTTCCCTTACTAGTTGGCAACGATGTTCAAGACCAGTGAAATTTTTTAATACATCGGCCATTATATTAGTTGGAACATTAACTGCTCCCGCTAATGCCATTGCTGCCAATGCATTACTAATATTATGTTCGCCTTTTATCTTCAGTTGATTTTTATTAATAATTTTCTCATTTCCTTGGCTCAACCAAACCTCATTATTGTGATTTATTAATCCAAAATTTTCTCCTTCCGGAGCACCAAGAGAAAAATAAATGGTGTCTCTTTTGCTATCAATGATTGAATGAATATATTCTTCATCCTTATTAAGCACCATTAAACCTTGTCATGAATAAATTCTTTTCTTGGTGTTAACATAATCCTTAAGGCTTGAATAACGATCCATATGATCTGGAGATACATTCAACACCACACTAGCATGCGCGTTTAGTGAATAAGTTGTTTCCAGTTGAAAACTAGATAATTCGAGTACATACAAATCCGGAGTGCTATCACTCAATAAGTCAAGAGCAGGTATTCCAATATTACCGCCAACATATGTTTTTAGGCCTGCTAAACGTGTCATCTCTGCCACGATTGTTGTAACCGTGCTTTTACCATTCGAACCTGAAACTGCAATTATTGGAGCCTGTGCTTTTTGGCAAAATAATTCAATATCACCAAACACTGGTATATTATTTTCAATTGATAATTTAATACTTTTATTATCAAGTGATACTCCTGGGCTTAAGATTATCTGATCAGATGCAAGTAAAACTTGTTCATTAATCTGACCTAGATAAACTGATGCTGATTCAAACTCCGCTTTTAATTCCAAAAGTTCTGGTGGCTCTTCGCGACTATCCGTGATTGCTACATTTAGACCCTGATTAGATAGATAACGAAAACACGACAGCCCTGTTTTACCAAGACCAACTATAACTACGTCATAGTGCAAATCAGTATCGTTTACTTTTGACATATTTTTTTCAATGCAAAGCAATTGTTACCCTCAACGTATTTTCAAGCTTGCAAGACCAATTAAAATTAGAATGACAGTAATAATCCAAAATCGAACTATTACTCTAGGTTCTGGCCAACCTTTAAGTTCGTAATGATGATGTAGCGGGGCCATTTTAAAAATTCTTTTACCAGTTAATTTGTATGATGAAACTTGCAATACCACTGAAAGCGTCTCAACTACAAAAACACCGCCCATAATAAACAAAACAAGTTCCTGTCTTGTCACCACTGCGACAATACCTAATGCTGCGCCCAGTGATAGCGAGCCTATATCACCCATAAAAACCTGAGCCGGATAACAGTTAAACCACAGGAAACCCATCACGGCTCCCACCAACGCACCTAACACGATGGCAAACTCTCCACATCCCGGAATAAAAGGAATGCTTAAATAATCTGC
>JAAZZI010000219.1 GCA_014239225.1 Gammaproteobacteria bacterium | reverse complement strand
CATGGTTTGATGCAGGCAAGAATGCTGGGGCATATTACATACCTGTCTGATGATGCCCTTGATGAAAAATTTGGTCGTCAACTTCGCGATGGTGAAATAAAATTTGGTTATGATGTTGAATTTCAAATTGAAAGTTACTTAAGACATCAGGGACGTTCATTTGTTGATCGCTTCGATGCGAATAGTTATTTGTTGTTAACAAAAGTACTTGATTATTTTGACCCAGCTGCTACATCAAATGGCGATCTGGCAAAAGCAATGTCTCCGGCAACAGCAGAGTTTTTAATTATTTCTTTTAGTAGTGACTGGCGTTTTTCTCCTTCGCGTTCAAAAGAAATTATGAGTGCATTACTTGAAACAAATAAACAAGTTAGTTATATAGAAATTCAATCTAAACAAGGACACGACTCTTTCCTAAAGGCGATCCCCCGATATCATGAAGGACGTTATCTGCAAGCTAATTTTGGGAAATTAAGTATTGTCTCTCTATATCTTCCATCAGGTTCGTCTAGCGAAGAACGACAGATAATAAAATTTGATTTTCTTGATCGCTTTGTATCGGTCTTAAAAAAAATGTGTCGTCAAAAACGAGAATATATTATTTGTGGTGACTGGAATATTGCCCATAAGAAAATTGATATTAAAAATTGGAAAGGAAATCAGAAAAATTCTGGTTTTCTACCAGAAGAGCGTTCATGGATGGATAATTTATTTAACTCAATTTATAGGTTTCTAGACGGATTAAGACCTCGTCCTGCCGTTGGAGATGGAGGTGGAGGTGG
>JAAZZI010000218.1 GCA_014239225.1 Gammaproteobacteria bacterium | reverse complement strand
ACGAACTAAGCTTAGCAGATGAAATAGTCTGAGGTTCTAACTGAATTAGTACCTCCGTGTCAGATCCAAAGTACTGTACATTTGTACCCTTATAGTTAGCACTAGCTAATTTTGTACGAATATCTTCAAGGTCAGCTGTTTGTTGATAACCCACCTCTATTAAGGTTCCACCAGTAAAGTCAATTCCAAGTTTGAGTCCTTGTAAACCAAGTGAGATGATTGACACAATCAACAACAATGCAGAGAACACCATTGCGTATTTACGCTTATTGACAAAATCTATTGTTGGCAGTTTTAATGATCTCAGACTCATATTGATAACTCCTCAACTTTTCTACCACCATAGATGAGATTAATCACTGCCCGAGAGACAACGATTGCAGTGAACATTGATGTAATAATTCCGATTGAGAGGGTTACAGCAAAACCTTTAACTGCACCAGTTCCAAAACTAAACAAAACCAATGAAGCAATCAATGTGGTAATGTTGGCATCAGCAATCGTTAATAATGCTTTTGCGTATCCTGCAGAAATCGCTTTTTGAATATTTTTATTTAATTGCAATTCTTCTTTGATGCGTTCAAAAATTAGCACATTGGCATCAACTGCCATACCTACAGTTAAGACGATACCAGCTATACCCGGTAAAGTTAAGGTGGCCTGTAGCATAGAAAGAATGGAAACAATTGTTACTAGGTTAAGCGTTAAAGCTAAATTTGCCACCAATCCAAAGACTCTATAGCGCCAGCCCATAAAAAGTAAAACCAAAGCAAATCCAACCAA
>JAAZZI010000217.1 GCA_014239225.1 Gammaproteobacteria bacterium | reverse complement strand
TTAGGTCCAATCTTAGGTCAACTCTGTGAATGGGGAAGTCGTTTAAAATAATTTACAAGCATATTAATACCAATCACAGTCAGACAACCTCCAAATAAAACCACTACACGCACGCATTAGGGGAATAGATTATTAGGTGTCCATATAGGTGTCTATCAGCCATGATATTCAGTACTATTTTGTAACACTTGACATAAGTAACATGTTGCGTTAAGATACTGTTGATATTACTTAATAGTTTTTAATAGCATTCAAAAAAATACTGTAACCCCGACTGAAAATCCGTGTGTCGGTGGTTCAATTCCACCTCTGGCCACCACATAATAGTCAATAAGCAGCAAAAACTCTGATTGATAAAATATTATCTAGATTGTAAGGCAGGAATGCCAAATGAATAGATAGACAAGGGTTTTACTAAGTAATTAACCAAAACCAACCACATAATCTCCTCTAAGTAACTTCAATTAATTCAGATGCCAGATTTTTTAACAATTGACGCTCTATCAAAAAATTATGCAAATGGGTTTGAAGCTTTAAAGACTATAAACCTACGGGTAAAAGAGTCCGAAATTTTGGCTCTCCTGGGGCCAAATGGAGCTGGTAAAACTACATTGATTTCAACCATCTGTGGTATTTCAAGGTTCACAAGTGGGAAGATCACTTTGGCAGGTCATGATATCGTACAAAATTATCGTGCAGCGCGTAAAATGATTGGTATGGTACCGCAAGAGTTGTCACTAGAATCCTTTGAGACTGTAATGAACACACTACGCTTTTCTCGCGGTCTTTTTGGCAA
>JAAZZI010000216.1 GCA_014239225.1 Gammaproteobacteria bacterium | reverse complement strand
GCTTTTAGGGTATATCTTACCAATTAACTAGATTTGATCTAATAGAATTTGTGCCTGTTTACGTTGCTCTTCGTCACCCTCTACCAAAACCTCATCCAAAATTGTTTTGGCATTCTCCTTATCAGATACTTCAACATACGCTTTAGCAAGGTCTAGTTTCGTTGCTACCACATCTTCTGTGCTTAGATCTTCAGATTCAGCAACTTTTTCTACAAACGCAGCATGAGTATCTTCTTGACTGCTTTTATTAGAAACGTCCTCATCTAAATCATCTATTTCAAGATCAATTAGTGTAAGTTTTTCTCCAGATTTTAATTTGGATAAAATAACATCAAAAATCAATTTATTTTCATCTGTAAAAAATTTTATGTTTTCAATTAAATGAATATTTTCTTGAAAAAGAGATAAATTATTCAAAACTAAATAAAGCAAAGAAAATTCTTTTTGTTGCCGTTTATAATCACTATAAACGTTTGGAGCAGGGTATAAAAAATACTGATGTTGAGTTATCAAAGAGTAATGTCCTTTTAATTGGACCAACGGGTAGTGGTAAAACATTGTTGGCAGAAACAATGGCACGTTTACTGAATGTTCCTTTTACAATTACTGATGCAACGACATTAACCGAAGCGGGTTATGTTGGCGAAGATGTTGAAAACATTGTCCTGAAACTGCTGCAAGCATCGGATTACAACGTCGAGCGGGCCCAGCGTGGGATCGTTTATATCGATGAGATCGACAAGATTTCTCGCAAGTCGGATAACCCATCGATTACACGAGATGTGAGCGGTGAAGGCGTCC
>JAAZZI010000215.1 GCA_014239225.1 Gammaproteobacteria bacterium | reverse complement strand
ATGCCCGCGCCAGAAATTTACATAAAACAGCTAAAATAATAACAAAAGAGTATCAGGGTAATTTCCCATTGTCCCTAGATGAAGTCATGAGCCTTCCGGGTATCGGCAGGTCAACTGCAGGCGCTATTTTGTCATTATCATGCGATAAGTGTTTTCCTATATTAGATGGCAATGTTAAACGTGTTTTAACTCGCTATCACGGTATTAAGGGATGGCCTGGAAAGAAGAAAATCGAGAATAAACTTTGGTCATTAGCCGAGTTATATACACCACGTAAATTAACTAAACAGTACACGCAGGCCATCATGGATTTAGGGGCAACTGTTTGTACTAGGCGTAAGCCAGATTGCGATATATGCCCCTTAACTTTAACTTGTTTTGCAAGAGAAATGGGAAAGCAACACGATTTCCCAGGGAAAAAACCAACGGTAGTCATACCAAAACGAGATACGGTATTTGCGATTATGGAAAATAATAATGGTGAGATTTTATTAGAACAACGACCGTCGAGTGGTATTTGGGGCGGGTTGTGGTGTTTCCCTGAGTTTTCATCGCACTTACGAATTGAAGAAATGATTAAGAGAAAATATGGATTTAACATCAAACAACAAAAAGAATATAAGCCCATTAAGCATGCATTTACACATTTTCATTTAACGATTAGACCTATCCACATTAAAATACGAATATATAAAGATAAGGATTACGATACAAAGGTGTTAAAATGGATTCATCCTAAAACAAATCCAAGCCTAGGATTACCAGCACCTGTTTTATCTATGTTGATTGATTTAAATAATACTAAGA
>JAAZZI010000214.1 GCA_014239225.1 Gammaproteobacteria bacterium | reverse complement strand
GGTAAAGATTTGAGGCTTTCAAGTCAGCAAATGAAGTTGGCATTTCATGGGGACAAGGTCAAGGTGCGTCTTCTCAATCGAAAACTCGATGCAGAAATTGTTGAAGTTACAGAGACGGTTAGTACACTCGTTGGAAGACTTCATATTGATCATCAAAGAAGTTATGTTATTGTCGATGATAAGCGTATCAAACACGAAATACAGATTGTGAAGCTTTTAGAGGGATGTAAAGATAACCAAGTCGTTGTGATAGAAGTATTAACCTCTCCAACCCTCGAAAAAAATGCCACAGGAAAAGTTACTTCAATCCTTGGAAATTATTTAGATGAAGGTGTCGAGGTTGACTCTGCTATTCATCGCCACCAAATTCCCTCTACTTTTGGAGAAAAAGCCCTACAAGAGTCAGCAAATCTTCCAACTAAAGTGATGCCAAAGGATAAAAAAAATCGAGTTGATATTACAAATTTAGAGCTGGTCACAATTGATGGTGAAGATTCAAGAGACTTTGATGATGCTGTTTATGCGATTCCATCAGAGAATGGATGGAAATTAATTGTTGCTATCGCAGATGTATCTCATTATGTTAAAGAAGGTACTGAGCTTGATAGCGAGTCTTTAGAGAGAGGAAACTCTGTTTATTTCCCCCACAGGGTTGTTCCTATGCTGCCTGAGGCGATCTCTAATGGACTATGCTCTCTTAACCCAAAGGTCGAAAGGCTATGTATGGCTTGTGAAATGGAGATTGATTCCTTAGGGTCACTTTTGAATTATAAGTTTTACCCAGCAGTTATGCTATCCCATGCCCGTT
>JAAZZI010000213.1 GCA_014239225.1 Gammaproteobacteria bacterium | reverse complement strand
ACGGGACTGTATTAGGTCAAAAAATTACACCCTTAGATCGAGTTGGTCTGTATGTACCTGGCGGTAAAGCGGCTTATCCATCCTCTGTATTAATGAATGCAATTCCAGCTAAGGTGGCAGGTGTTAAAGAATTAATTATGGTTGTTCCAACTCCAAATGGTGTCACTAATGAACTAGTATTAGCTGCAGCTCATCTTGGTGAAGTCGATATGGTTATTACTGTTGGAGGTGCTCAAGCTATTGCAGCGCTTGCTTATGGCACTGAAAGTATTCCAAAAGTTGATAAAATTGTTGGACCTGGCAATATTTATGTCGCAACCGCTAAGCGCCAAGTATTTGGACAGGTTGGTATTGATATGATTGCCGGACCATCTGAGATTCTAATAATTTGTGATGGCTCTACTAATCCTGATTGGATAGCAATGGATTTATTTTCTCAGGCTGAGCATGATGAGGAGGCTCAATCGATTCTACTTTGCCCTGATAAAGATTTTATTAATAAGGTTGAAGAAAGCATTAAAAGTCTTCTACCCACAATGGAACGAGAAGATATCATTCGAATTGCTCTTAAGAATAGAGGTGCCCTTATTCATACTAAAGACATTAATGAGGCAATATCTATTTCCAATATAATTGCGCCTGAACACCTAGAGCTTTCAGTGAAAAACCCTGAATCTTTATTAGATGACATAAAACATGCAGGGGCAATCTTTATGGGTAAATTTTCCTCCGAGGCCTTAGGTGATTATTGTGCAGGTCCAAATCATGTCCTTCCTACCTCTGGTACAGCAAGGTTTTCATCACCTTTAGGCGTA
>JAAZZI010000212.1 GCA_014239225.1 Gammaproteobacteria bacterium | reverse complement strand
AGATCCCTGTATGAATGCCCATAATCTCTTTCCTTGCATACTGGTCATTGCCATTGCAACACCAGTACCGAAACCGCCCAATACCATTAAAACACGTAGTGGTAAACTCAACTCAAGATAATAGTAATAGCCAAATAAGCCACCAATCAATAATGCGGCAGCGGCAAGCAACTTTATAATATCCACTAGGGTGGATTGCTCTGATTGCGTTGTTAAACTATCCAAAACTACACCTCAAATTTTAAACCGTATCTACCAAAGTCAAATTAATAATCTTTTAGAAGGTTATTAATAATCATTTGGCAGGCCAGGAGGGAATCGAACCCCCAACCTGCGGTTTTGGAGACCGCCGCTCTACCAATTGAGCTACTGGCCTATAAGTTACCTTACTCTATAATTTTTGTTACAACTCCAGATCCAACAGTTCTGCCACCCTCTCGTATTGAAAATCTTACAGCTTCTTCCATAGCAATAGGCGCTATTAATTCAACTGTTATGTGTGTGTCATCACCTGGCATAACCATTTCAGATCCTTCTGGAAGTGTCACAGCACCAGTTACATCAGTTGTCCTGAAGTAAAACTGTGGCCTATATCCATTAAAGAATGGCTTATGTCTACCGCCTTCTTCTTTTGTTAAGGCATAAACATCAGCTTCAAACTTTGTGTGAGGATTGATACTCTTTGGCTTTGCAAGCACTTGGCCACGCTCAACTTCTTCTCGTTTAGTGCCTCTTAGAAGTACACCAACATTATCACCAGCTTGGCCTTGATCTAAAAGCTTTCTAAACATTTCCACACCTGTACAGATGGTTTTTT
>JAAZZI010000211.1:310-843 GCA_014239225.1 Gammaproteobacteria bacterium | reverse complement strand
CGATTACAGTGGGGGTGGTATTAGTATTCTAAGAGCGGTGGGCTCAAAACCGAAAGTTACACTCATAATAATAGGAATGCTCGATCTTAAAAAAAAAACGAATTTTTTTATTATTTGAAAAAATAAATAAACCAATGAGTTATAAAAAAATTTAAAACAAAAAAGGCGCACTCGGTTCCATCTGTCTTTTGCAATCCTCGCATATTTTGCCCCACCCGGGGAGGGGTTGAAAAAAAGCATGCTTATTTGGGGTAATTATTTTTAAAAAAAACAACCATGTTATAGCGCCAACATAGCACCAGGGTAATGGCGCGCCCGGAAGGATTCGAACCTCCGACCCCCTAGTTCGTAGCCAGGTACTCTATCCAACTGAGCTACGGGCGCATCAATTTTTCCAAAATCCCTAAGTATTTTCTGATTCTTTGATACAAATTAATAATTCGATGCTTAATATTCATTAAAACATCAAAACATCGTCATATATCAAAAATTGACAACAGATAGGCTTCTAAGCTTTCAGGCTAACTTGTGGA
>JAAZZI010000211.1:0-300 GCA_014239225.1 Gammaproteobacteria bacterium | reverse complement strand
AAAATTTTATTATAAATTGGATCACAGCCTCTTTGATTTCGCTACGAATGATATATTAGATACAGATTGAGTCAAATTTAGACGAAAAAACTATTAAATTTATTAGTTTATAGAAGTAAATTTTTGATTTTTTTGGTAATCTTTAAAAAAATAATAAATGACCAACCAAAGTTAGATTCGAAGTTAAAATTTAATGTTAAACAAAGGTCAATAATCGTCACATGGGAAATAATAACGATATCTTTCAAGTCGTAATAATTGGCTCTGGGCCAGCGGGGCTAAGTGCGGGAGCGCATGCTG
>JAAZZI010000210.1 GCA_014239225.1 Gammaproteobacteria bacterium | reverse complement strand
AGTCACCTTTGTGATGAGACGTGACTGTGGATTCTCAGGATGAATATCTAGGAATAAGGCCATTATAAGTAACTCCAAACTGCTCTTTTAGGATTAGGCATATCACTCAAACTTCCTATTTGAACTCTCTGATTAGGCCATCCATGGAAATCTGAACCACATGATGCTAGCAAATCAAAGTCTTCTGACCACTGATTTCCAATAGATATTTCTTCTTTAGAGCTATTTGCATTAACTACTTCAAAGCCATCTCCAGAAGCATCTTTAAAGTCTTTAATCATATTTTTTATTTTGGTGTGTGTCATTCGATACCGAAATGGATGAGCAATAAAAGCCATCCCTCCAGCTGATTGTATCCAATTGATAACTTCATCAAAATCTTTCCACTCTACTCTTACACCTCCAGGCTTTTTCCCAGTCAGATATCGTCTGAAAACAGACTTCATATCTTTGCAATAACCTTCTTGAATTAACATTTGTGCAAAATGAGTTCGTGTAAGCATATGACCCCCACTTATACTTTGAGCTTTTTCTAATGCATCCTTAATTCCAGAACGCCATAAACTGAGAGCTATTTTTTCGGCTCTATTTTTTCTTAACTCTTGATTATGCTCTAGCCCAGTTTGAAGTTCATCGTTATTAATATCTACTCCCAAACCAATAATATGAATCGCCATATTTCGCCAAAACGCAGATATCTCTACACCATTGATAAGATTCAAGCTCACTTTATCAGCTTCTAACTTAGCTTCAGCTATACCATCAGTAGTGTCATGATCAGTCAAGGAGAATAAATCACACCCCGCTTTACTAGCTAACCTTACTACTTCACTAGGCGAGAGTACA
>JAAZZI010000020.1 GCA_014239225.1 Gammaproteobacteria bacterium | reverse complement strand
ACTCTTTTGGCGGATTTACAGCTCGTTATTTGGCTGCCAAGTTTCCAAAAAATGTAGTGGGTTTAGTGCTAGTAGATTCGTCCCATCCAGACCAAATATACCGACTTTCCGCATTAGACAAAGTAAAACAAAAATCACTTGTGACAGGACGTAAAAATCTCCCTCCCGAGGATTTCTCAGAATTTGAAAGAAAGTGGTACTTTTTAAATTCCAGTCGAAAAGCAACTTTTGCGCAAATGGGTGAACTAAAATATTTTAAAGAAAGTGCCTATCAAGTTAAACATTCGGGGCCAATAACAGATATACCGGTAGCTGTTTTATCAAGAGGAATCGGGCAACTACCAGAACTGAATGGAGTCTCTCTTGAGAATGAGTGGCAAGATATGCAAAAAGATCTTCTGAAGCTTAGTAGAAATAGTTGGCACTTAATAGTTGCCGATAGCGGTCATGAGATACATAAGGAAGCGCCTAATCATGTAATCGAAAATATCTTGAAGGTGGTCAGAAAATCAAAAAATAGTGCTGAATAGTGAAAAATGATTCCAATGAAAAACCCGAAGAAATTCTCTCCAGACTAAATTCAGAGACATCAAAGACTTTCTGGATAGAATTATTGCCTTTCTTTGCGAAAGGTATGGTAATTCACGTATCTCATAACCTTGATTTGATAGAGGTTGCATATCAATTATCCAAAGATAATAAGAAACAAACAGAAGAATGGATGGAAAATAAATTAATATCGAAAGTAACTGATGAATTAGCAACAACATGGCATGAGAATAATATGCTTGTTTGGGCTATCGTTATAAAACCCTGGGTTCTGGTGCAGCCTGTCGTTGATTAATTTTTAGAACTAGAAAGCAAAACAAAGCATATGTTGCTCTAGGTTTTTTTTATTTTCCAAGCTGTCGGTAATCTGCCCTGAATCGTAAGAGATAAACAAGAGCCGATAATAAAAATAGCACCGATACCAGAACCAATACCTGGTAACTCATTCCACCCAATCCAACCGAATAATGTCGCCATAAATACTGTTACGTAAGTAAATGGCGAAACCGTTGAGGCTGCATTATTTGTAAATGCGTAGGTTAACAATGTTTGCCCACATGTTGCGCATATACCTGCTAATATCATAATCGATAAATCAAAAATAGTAGGTGTTTGCCAAAACCATATCATCGCAATACCGGAATAGAATGTAGAAAAGATACTAAAATAAAATACCGTGCGTATAACAGGCTCAGTACTAGCCATATAACGTATAAGTATTTTTGCGCATGCAATAAAGAAACCTGAGCAAAGTCCAATAATAGTAACGTAGGTAAACATAGACGTGCCTGGTTTTAAAATAAGTATTACACCAATAAACCCTACTATTAAAGTAAAAAAAATTCTTGAGCTTATTCTTTCATTAAGAATTGGAACCGCTAATAAAGCAATAAATAGAGGAGACGTGGCATTTAATAGCGTAGCTTCAGATAAGCCTATGTTCGTGATTGCAAAATATAAACATGTCATTGCGGAAATACTGATAAGACTCCGAAAGACATGCAGATGAAAAATTGATGTTTTTATAAATGAAATCCCACGGAGAAGAATAAATGGAATAATGATGATTAAACCTATAATACTTCTAAGAAAAACTAACTGTATTGTTGGTAATTCAGATGATGTAGCTTTAATACAGGTTACCATAACAGCAAAAAAGCAAGCAGAAAAAAAAGCAGGTAGAAAACCATGTACTAAGTATCGTTTATTAAAATTCATTTATTTACTCTAGTAACATTTCTCAGAAGTAGGTTGAAACTTAACTAGCTATAAAAAATATAATTATATAATATTAAACAAACTGGAGCAGTTCTGAATACATAAATAATCATATTAGAACAAATATAATCTGAAATGGAGCTAACGATGTTAGAAGATATTTTCAAAATGCAGTTAGAACTCAATGACTATGTTTTTAAAAAAAATAACCTTAAGGACAAATCGGGTAATGACTTAAATATGCAATCAATTATAGTTGCTGCAGAAAAAGAAGAAATGATGGTAAATGATTTACCTAATGAATGGCTAGTCAATTATTCAAAAGCAATAAAAGAAGAATTATTAGAGTTAGATGATGAATTATTATGGAAATGGTGGAGCAAAGATAAGATTGATATGCAAAATATACGTGTAGAATTAATCGATATTTTACATTTCCTAGTTTCAGCTATGATGTGTGCTGGATTGAGTGCAGAGAAAGTATTTGATATTTATCGACAAAAACACGCTATTAATATAAAACGGCAAGATACAGAATATAATAAAAAAATAAAAACAGAAGATGATAATAAAGAAATTAAATAACGAGAACTATAAATATATTAGTAAATATTTTAAAAATATAAATTAGAGTGAAAAAAATTTATGAATGAAATAAATGAAACACAAAATAATGCTGAAAACATTGTTATCTCGCAGTCTGTTGCTATTTTAGTTGATGGTAACAATATAGAGCGAAGTATTCATACGGAGGCAAATAACACTAATACGATGCTTAATTTTGATGTATTAATTCCAAAATTATTAGTTAATCGCGGTTTAAGTCGTCTTGTTTATTTTCGTGAAGGGAAACACATTTCAAATAAACTTCAGGAACGTCTACATAATTTCTATCATGGTTCTGTAAGGCCATGTCATAAAAGTGCCGATATACCACTATCAATCAACGCGATTCAAGTTGCCAATAAAGTTGATACCATTATCATTATGTCGGGTGATGCAGACTACATCGAGCTTTTACGCCACCTAAAATCAGAAGGTGTACGTGTAGAAATCGCAGCAGTTGTGAGCACAACTTCTAGATTAATTATTGAAGAAGCTGATCACTTCCATGAAATTACAAAAGATGATTGGTTCGCGCTGCCCGTAAAAAAAGTATCAAAACGACATAACAATATACGCAATGTAAAAGGCAACGCCAAGAAGTGATACATTATTTGAATACCGGGTAAAATACATCCCTCTTCGTCTATATTGTATATCCTCATCAACATTTTTGAGCCCTTCTGAATGAATATATCTGCCAATACAAAGCAAAACTAATGCAACAAAGCTAAAAACCACCAGTTCTTTCTGAAAAAAAAGAATAATGGGGATAATAACAGCTAAAGATATGCTTTCTACGAAATTACCATGGCATCGAATTGCACGAGCTAGCTCTTCATCGCCCCCCGACTCTAACAATATTTTTTTTTCTCGCCTTAATTTAATAACCCTTAGTATTAAAACTCGATTCCAAATAATCAAAAAAACTATGCATAATAAAAAACCAATTTCAAAAAAAGGATACAGAATTTCATTAATTTGATTGTACATATCAAACCCCTAATAGTTTTTAAAATTCTAAATTAAGCTTATCAAATTGCGCCGTTATCCATGAGTATTTTATATATTTCCTCTGCCATAAAATAATAACCTTCCTTATTAGGATGCATAGAATCAGATTTTAGTGATTTATCACCTAATATATCAGGAATTAGATCCTCAATAAAAATAATACCCATTGAAGTAGCAATTTTCTCATAAATATCAAATGAAGATAAAAATAGACCTGGTTTTGGAACGCCAAGTAAAATAACAGGAATACCCCTATCTAAAGATAACTGAATCATGCTGCGTATATTCGATTCCATGTCTTTCATATCCATTTTACGTAGTAAATCATTTCCGCCATGGCAAAGAATCATTAACTGAGGATGGTACTCGTCTAAAACATTGGGTAATCGCTTTAGGCCTTGTTTGGAGATTTCCCCGGGAATACCTGCATTGATTACTTTTAGCCCTGTTAATGTTTCGAGTACTACTGGATAACTCTCAGTTTTGGAAACATTGTATCCATAAGTAAGACTATCGCCAAAAGCAAGTATTACAGAATCATTTGATAATGAAGATAAAGAAGAAGTCTCCTCTCCGCACCCACTAATTATTAAAATAAAAACACTTAAGAAAAAAAAGTATTTATTTTTATTAACACTTGACATGATGAATACAAAAATAACAAATATATCCATTCATCACTATATTTTATTTACTTTTTCTTTATCTTTCTTTTAAACTCTTGGATATGGCCATAAAATTACCAAAGTCATTGTTATGGATTTCAGAGTCTACTGTGGAAGCCTTATTAAAATTCTATGACTATCCTCATCCAAAAAAAACGGGCGAAATTATCGAGGGATATGATAAAGGTCACGCACTAAGAACTGCAAAAATGTGTGCGGCCGTTGCTAGCCATTTGGGAAATGACGAAAAAGTTGTATGTGATTATCAAATTGCTTGCTTGCTTCATGACTTAGGTCGCGCCGGCCTTGATGAAAAATTATTTGGCAAAATATGGTCATGGGCCAGCGCTCATAAGATACCAGCACGACCTTTAGAATGGCGTGAAAAATATCCGGAAACAGAATATGGAAACGAAACTGAAGCATTCTGGGATATGTACTGTTCACAACTTCAAGAGATTGGAGTTGAAAATACTGATTGGGCAAAAGAGCAAATAGAAATGCGGTTAGGGTATGCAAGGCGCTTTAATAAACAAATTAAAAATATTAAACCAAAACTTAAAAAACTTAGCATAGAATGGTCTGATTGGATGGAAAAAGTAATATTATACTATTACTACCCAGAAAAAATGGATAATGCGCCTGACTGGGCGCGGAAGTTCGGTGAAATTCTTGTCGCATGCGAACAATTAGAAGCATACAGTAATCGAACGCGCGGAAAAGATTATTATAACCGTGGTAATGAGAGTTTTATACAAGCATTCGATTACCTAGAAAGCCTTAAGAAAAAAAGACTAATTAGTGGAAGTGTATTATCTGCTCTCCGTAATCTAATCGCTGATGGTTTATTTGATGATATCCTTGATGATGCGCGCAATGGAAATATTTCAAAAGAAGAATTAAATTATTTAAGATCAATTAATACTGAGGATTATGTATGCCTGTCATAACAAAACAATTCTCACTAGATATGCAAGGTGATAGTCAAGTAAAAAATATTACAGAGCAAATATCAAACATACTTTCTGAATCAGAAGTAAATAAAGGTATTGTTACAATATTTATAAAACATACAACTGCTTCAATAATGATTTTTGAAGACGAGCCTGGATTAAGAAAGGATACGAAATCAATTTGGGAAACATTAATACCTGTTAATCAGAAATGGCAGCACAATACTTTAAATGCAGGTGAAGATAATGGCCATAGCCATTTACGTGGACAAATTCAGGGCCAATCATTGACAGTGCCTTTTTTAGAAAAAAAACTTACACTCGGAACTTGGCAACAGATAGTAATAATCGATTTTGATACTCGTGCTAGAACACGTGAAATTATCATGCAAATAGTCGGCGAATGATATCTGACTATCTCATAAATATTTGAAGCAATTCATTCAGATAACGTTGCCCCTCAAAAGAGGGTTTTAGCTCCGTCTTTTGCCAATCAAGTAACCTTTTTTTTTTGGCAAGCCTCAATTCTTTCTCTATATTTTTTATAGGTAATCCAGTTCTTTCTGAAAAAAAACTTATTGGAACGCCATCAGTTAAACGTAATGCATTCATCATAAATTCAAGCGGAATCTCATCACTGGTTAAAACCTTTTTTTCAGTAATAACCTCTCCATAACCAGCTAATTCAATATAACGTTTTGGTATTTTATGACGAGTAAATCTTTCAATCTGGCCATGAGCGATATTAGTTATTTTACTGTGTGCGCCAGCGCCAATTCCAAGATAATCGCCAAACTGCCAATAATTTATATTATGGATTGATACACGGTTATCCCTTGCATAAGCGGATATTTCATACTGCCTGAAATTATTATCTTGAAGAAATATTTGGCCCTGCTCCTGTATAGACCAAACAAGGTCATCATTAGGTAGTCGGGGTGGATTCGAACTAAATACGGTGTTTGGCTCAATTGTCAACTGATACCATGAAATATGTGTAGGTAATTGCTCAACTGCTTGTTTTAGATCTGCTAATGCATTGTCAACCGTTTGATTTGGCAAACCAAACATCAAATCCAAGTTAAAATTTTCAAAACCAGATTGCTTGCTAAGCTCAATTGCTTTTCTCGCTTCATTAGAATTATGTATTCTTCCTAGTAAAGCTAATGATTTATTGTCAAAACTTTGTATGCCTAGAGACAACCGATTAATACCTACCGCTCTATATTCAAGAAACTTCTCTGCATCTACCGCCCCAGGGTTTGCTTCTAATGTTATTTCTATATTTGAATTAAGATTTAGTCGGGCACGTATTGAACTAAGTAATCGATCCAATGACTCAGGTAAGAATAAACTTGGAGTTCCTCCTCCAATAAATATACTACTGATTGTCCTTTCCCGCATGCGATGAAGTTCAACTTCAAGATCATTTATTAGAGCATCAATGTAACTTTTCTCGTCAAATCCGGATATTGGCACTTCATGTGAATTAAAATCACAATAAGGACATTTCTTTATACACCAAGGAAGATGTATATAAAGTGAAAGAGGGGGTGCCTGATGTAATGTCAGCATCAAAATATTTTTTATTAGCTATTTAATTTTGCTTAACTTTTCAACCAATTTTCTTAGTGCTTGTCCACGATGACTTAATTGATTTTTTGTATCGTCTGATAATTCGGCAGAAGTGCGCTGATACGTTGGAATATAAAAAATCGGATCATAGCCAAATCCGTTTTCCCCTTTTGGCTTTGTAATAACATGTCCCTCCCAGACCCCCTCTACAATTATTGGGTTTCTATCTGTTGCGTGTCTTAAAAAAACCATTGAACAAACAAATCTTGCTCGACAAGCTTTTTTATTTAATAGTTTTATATCTTCGATAAGTTTATTTAAATTATCTTTATCGTTAGCATCAGGACCTGCATAACGTGATGAAAAAATACCAGGCCGGCCTTCAAGCGCATAAACTTCAATCCCAGAATCATCTGCAATAATAGGGTGCTGAGTATATTCAGCTGCATTACGTGCTTTTATCAATGCATTTTCTAAAAATGTTGCTCCTGTCTCATCTGCCTCGATAACATCAAATTTGGATTGTGGGACTATTTTAAATGCGGTATTACGAAGCAATGCATTTATTTCTCTCACTTTATGTTGATTATTGCTTGCTAAAACAATTTCTTCTTTTGCCAATATCACTTCCTTAATGCGTCATTCTGGTATTTGAATAATTCGGTTATTCCCTTTTTAGCCAACCCTAACATGCTTTCTAATTCCTTATATGTGAATGGACGTTTTTCTGATGTCCCCTGAACTTCAATGAAGTTATTTTCATCATCCATAACAACATTCATATCGGTATCGGCAGTTGAATCCTCTATGTAATTTAAATCCAGCAAGGCCTTGCCATCGTTAATACCTACAGAAACAGAAGCTATCATTCCTTTAATTGGATTATCCGTAATTAAACCATCGGAGATGGCTTTATTAACAGCGTCATTTAATGCGACATACCCGCCGGTAATTGAAGCAGTTCGTGTGCCGCCGTCTGCCTGAATGACATCACAATCAACAACGATCGTATTTTCACCTAACAAATTCATATCGATAGTAGCACGAAGTGAGCGACCTATTAGCCGTTGGATTTCCATTGTCCGTCCTCCCTGCTTATGCTGTGCTGCTTCACGTCGCATACGTGAATCCGTTGAGCGTGGTAACATTCCATATTCAGCGGTTATCCAGCCTGTCTCCTTGCCACGTAAAAAACTAGGTACGCCAGCCTCAATACTGGCATTGCAAATAATCTTAGTTTTGCCGAACTCAATCAATACCGAACCCTCTGCATAGCAAGTAAAATCCCTCGTTATAGTAACGGGTCTGAGTTGATCTAATGGACGTCCATCTGAGCGCATAAAAGCCTCCTGTTAAAAAGTGCTGTATTATAACGATAAAATACCTCTGCGTATTTCCCCCATTAGCAACGAAACGTTACTATTGGTAAACAACTATTATATGACAAGAAGGATATCTCAATGATTCATAGCATGACAGCCTACGGCAGGGCCGAAGATTCTAATAATAATAATTCAATCTCGTGTGAAATTAGAAGCGTAAATCATCGCTACTTAGAATTGTCGATTCGTCTGCCAGAAGAATTAAGACCTATTGAACAAAAAATTCGTGAACATATCTCTGATAAATTAAAACGAGGAAAAATAGACTGTAATATACGTATTGAACAACATAATGTTCATAATGGAACGCTATCGATTAATGAAGATTTATTAAAAAAAGTAATTAAGCTAGCAGAAAAAACAAATATAGATTTAACCGCCTCTTCACCTTTAAATGCACTTGATTTATTACGCTGGCCGGGAGTTCTTGAAAAAAATACTCTTGATCCTGAAACAATAAATAAACCTCTTTTGAAACTAATAGATCAAACACTTGATATCGTAATTGACACTCGTTTACGCGAAGGTTTAAAAATCAAAAAAATGCTTACGGAACGTTGTGTCAAAATAAAAAAAATTGTTGATGATATTCGTGGGAAAATGCCTATTATTCTAAAAAACTTGCGTGAAAAATTAATTGAACGTGCACAAGAACTTTCAAGTGAATTAGATAATGATCGTCTTGAGCAAGAATTACTTTTCATGTCTCAGAAGATGGATATTGCTGAAGAAATTGATCGTCTTAATGCTCATGTAGATGAAGTTATAAGAGTAGTAGACCAGAAAGAGCCTATTGGAAGACGACTCGATTTTCTTATGCAAGAAATGAATCGAGAATCAAACACATTAGGATCGAAATCATATCACCTTGATACAAGCAATGCTTCGGTTGAACTAAAAGTTCTAATTGAACAAATGCGGGAACAAATTCAAAATATAGAGTAATTAAAAATCATGAGTACTAAAAATAGCGGAACTCTATTTATTATCGCAGCGCCTTCGGGTGCCGGCAAAACATCACTAGTAAAAGCGTTATCAAAAAAAACTAATGGTCTAAGCATTTCAACATCACATACAACACGCCAACCTAGAGAAGATGAGAGAGAAGGAAAAGATTACTTTTTTATAGAAGAAAAAAAGTTTACAGATTTAATAAAAGAAAATTATTTTCTTGAATACGCAAAAGTCTTTGATAATTATTATGGAACATCTCGTTCTTTAGTTGAGTCAGAAATAGAGGCAGGAAGAAATGTCATTCTAGAAATTGATTGGCAAGGCGCGAAACAAGTCAAATCAGTAGGATTAGAAATTATTAGTATTTTCATACTTCCACCTAACTATCAAGCGCTGCGAGAAAGATTATTAAATCGTAAAAAGGATAATATACAAACAATTGAACGAAGAATGAGTGCCGCGCTTGAAGAAATTTCACATTATAAGGAATTCGATTTTATTGTTATAAATGATGATTTTGAGCAAACACTAACGAAACTCAATGAGATCATAGTCTCGCCGAACACAAATTTACATCGCCAATCTAATTTTTATGATAATTTTGTTAGTCAAATAATGGCGCAACAAGATTGAATTAGGTAAGATCATGGCTGGTATTATGAATCATAAGAAATACAGGGTATTTATCAACAATAATAAAATTGAGGAATTTTAATGGCCAGAGTAACTGTTGAAGATTGTTTAGAAAATGTTATAAATCGTTATGAATTAGTTTTACTTGCAAGCAAACGAGCTCGTCAAATCGCACTAGGGTCTGAACCCTTGGTTCCGCCTGATGATGATAAACCAACTGTAATTGCATTACGTGAAATCGCAGAAAACTTGGTTAATACTGAAAACGTAGACAAAATAAATCAACCAGATCCCGATGAAGAACTGTCCGAAGATGTTTTTGGACTACCGCCTCTCTCTAAATAATTAGTAA
>JAAZZI010000209.1 GCA_014239225.1 Gammaproteobacteria bacterium | reverse complement strand
CATTGACCCATATATCAGCTGCCTCGTCATCATCTTCAAACACGCTGACCCACAGTTTCTCCTTTGGAAGACTGAGTTCTTCAGTTAAAAAGTCCCAACAAAATCGAATCGCATCACTTTTAAAATAGTCTCCAAAACTAAAATTACCTAGCATTTCAAAAAACGTATGATGACGGGCTGTGTATCCAACATTCTCAAGATCGTTATGCTTACCGCCAGCTCTAACACATCTTTGAGACGTTACAGCACGTTTGTAAGGCCGTTTAGTGGTACCCGTAAACACGTCTTTGAATTGAACCATTCCAGAGTTAACAAACAACAAGGTATTGTCATTATGTGGAACTAAAGAAGCACTTGGCTCAATTGAATGGCCATGACTTTCAAAATAGTTTAAAAATTTCTGTCTTATTTCATCAGTTTTCATAACTAAGTCAATTTAACGAAAGAAGCTAATTATACTCATAGGTCATTTACAGCGCAAAGAACTCTAGGAGGCAATCACACAACCTAAGCTGAACATCTGATTCCAGTTCACCTAACTTTTTTATAAAACAAAATTTATCAATTGTTCTCAGTTGGTCAACCATAATATAACCTATAGCATTATCAAAACGACATTCAACTCTGCTTGCAAGCTTTTCACTCTCAGTCGTCATTGGTGCAACTATGAGATTTGGTAATTCTATCAACTCATCCGGAGTGACAATAGTGCATAGTCCTAAATTATCAACCACTCGCCCTTTTTCAGGAATTTTCATTACCAACCAAACATCAAAACGATTCATTAATTCTTCCCCCACTTCCAGGTTGCCCTTGGTTTTATTTTTTCTTTGTCAATTTGCCACCCAATTCTAGATTTTTTTTCAGG
>JAAZZI010000208.1 GCA_014239225.1 Gammaproteobacteria bacterium | reverse complement strand
TGAATAATGGTGTTGCTGAGGCTGCTTTAGCAAAGGCGCAGGATGCTTATAATCTTGCAACTAATGCGCATGAAATGGCATCTGAAGCTTCTTATGCTGCTGGACAAGCACAAAACACTGCGGATGCTGCTATGGAGTGCTGTAACCAAAACTCACAGAAGCTTGATCGCATGTTTGAAAAAGCAATGATGAAATAAAAAGCACTAAAAATAAGTATTATAAAAACCCTAGCTAGTATTTGTAGTTAGGGTTTTTTTATAAGCAATATTTACTTTGCTTGATATACTAGATTCTCTTCGTTACCCATGTCCAATCCGTTTAAATATATTCCTACGGCTATGGGCAATCCGGTTGGATTTTTAATTGCTTCGTAGGCTGTTCGCATATCAATCTGATATTTACGATTGTTTGAAATTTTTATAATCAAAGCAATAACGCTCGTTAAATTATTCTCGTATTCTTCTTTATCCTCATCTAAAAAAGGATGTGCTTCTAAATATATAACATCATTTTTAACGCCAATTTTATAAGGCTGATTAATTATATTAACCGGTGTCTTTAAAGAAACTTTTGAGAATAATTCTTTAATATCTTCTGGATATAATCGAATACAACCATGACTGATCCTCATACCTATGCCATTTGGTTTGTT
Source organism: Gammaproteobacteria bacterium (assembly GCA_014239225.1). GTDB lineage: Bacteria > Pseudomonadota > Gammaproteobacteria > Eutrophobiales > Eutrophobiaceae > UBA11869. The sequence continues at coordinate 217 of JAAZZI010000208.1, read as the reverse complement.
AGTTCCATGAATTAAATAATCTCGTCTTCCTAAGCGCATTGCATAATTACCTAGTGGATTTTCTGGTCCTGGCTTAACTATTTTTGGTAATGGATCTCCAGCTTCCTCATGTTCTTTCAAAATAGATTTTGGCGGATACCAATGTGGGTTTACTTTTTTCTCAACTATTATTGTTTTAATATAAGGTGTACTCCATCCTTCTCTGCCTACACCCAAT
>JAAZZI010000207.1 GCA_014239225.1 Gammaproteobacteria bacterium | reverse complement strand
CAAACATGCAGCGCCAAGCTGTGCCAGTACTTCGCGCTGAAAAGCCGCTGGTTGGAACAGGTATTGAACGCGTTGTTGCAACTGATTCGCGTGTCTGTGTTATTGCTGATCATGATGGAGTTGTTGAGACAGTTGATGCATCTAGAATTGTAATTCGAGTTGATGCTAAACAAGCAAAGGCTGGAGAACTTGGTGTTGATATTTATAGTCTAATCAAGTACTCTCGTTCAAATCAAAATACTTGTATTAATCAAAAACCACTTGTTCAACCTGGCGATAAGATTGCTGCAGGCGATGTTCTTGCTGATGGTCCATCGACTGACTTAGGGGAACTTGCTCTAGGTCAAAATATGATGATTGCTTTTATGCCTTGGAATGGTTATAACTTTGAAGATTCTATATTAATATCAGAAAAGGTTGTTCAGGAAGATCGCTACACTTCGATTCATATTGAAGAATTAACGGCCTATGCAAGAGACACAAAACTTGGAACTGAAGAGGTTACTGCAGATATTCCTAATGTAAGTGAATCAGCTCTCTCAAAGTTAGATGATGTTGGTATTGTTTATGTAGGAGCACGAGTCAAAGGTGGAGATATTTTAGTTGGAAAAGTCACACCTAAAAGTGAGACAGTTCTTTCTCCTGAAGAAAAGTTATTACGAGCTATTTTCGGAGAAAAAGCTAACAATGTAAAAGACACCTCTCTCAGAATGGGAGCTTCAAAATCAGGAGTTGTAATCGATGTTCAAATCTTCACTAAAGATAGGGTCGAAAAAGACTCACGCGCACTTGTGATTGATGAAGAACGAATAGAGAATATTAAAAAAGATATCGACGATGAGTTTGGTATTATTGATGGTGATATCTTTCGCCGTATTCGCTTAAAACTTTCTGGTAATACTTCTAGCAGTAATATTGGTAGAATAA
>JAAZZI010000206.1 GCA_014239225.1 Gammaproteobacteria bacterium | reverse complement strand
ATGACTGTTGACAGTATGATCCCAAAAAAAGCCACAACTAGCGTATTAATTAGTCCTACATAAAAAACACTTAAATTTGGCGATTCTGGAGTGTAGTCGACAACATAATTACCAAGAAAGGGCAAAATGTCAAAGCCAGCTCTATTTTTAAGAAAAGAGAATCCTGTTTGTATCCCTCTTTGTTCAATGTTTTCAAATAGGTTTCCAATTGCAGAATAAAACAGAGCAATAACTATTAAAAAGGTAACAGCTTGAAAGAAAAAAGCTCTTGCTTCGTTGTTATATAGCAAGTTGCGAAAGTTTAACCCTCTGTGTTGAGATTTATCTATTGAGTCGAGGATTATTTTTTTCATAAAAGGTTAAAGACTTAAAGTAGGAATATTTTACTAAAAATGGACTTTGGAGGTCGAAAAAAATAAAAAAAAACCAGCCTGCTAAAGTATAGCAGGCTGGTTCAGGTTTTAACTAGATAATTGCTTATCTAAATGGAGGTGAGTAAAGGATACCACCTTGTGACCATAGAGCGTTAACACCACGAGCAATACCGATTGGCGTACTAAGGCCAATGTTGCGCTCAAAGCTTTCAGAGTAGTTACCTACTTGCTTAATGATCTGGTAAGTCCAGTCTGAATTCAAACCAACATACTCATGAGTGCTTCCAGAACGACCCATTAAGCGCTCACGCTCAGGGTTGTTTGATACGTCATCAACAGTTGCGCTAGTTACACCAATCTCTTCAGCAGTAATCATTGCGTTAAGAGACCATCTTACGATGTTAAACCATGCATCGTCACCTTGACGAACAACAGGACCTAAAGGCTCTTTAGAAATAATTTCTGGCAATACAACGTGCTCAGAAGGATCGTTAGAACCTGCACGCATTGAATATAATCCAGATGCATCAGTTGTAAGAACGTCACAACGGCCA
>JAAZZI010000205.1 GCA_014239225.1 Gammaproteobacteria bacterium | reverse complement strand
ACCATCAACAATTAATGAACCCATAATAAAAAGTCCAATAAGCACCGCTAATCCCATGAGAGCGCTTTTGTTGAATGTTGCGAGGGTGTTGGTGACAATTAATACTAAAAGTGTGAGGAAAAAAACCCCCAATGAAAGAACGTTTTGCCACTGAAGAAAATCTTTCATCCCAAAAGCTAGCGCTATAAATACGATAATCATTGCCAATATACCAATAATAGCCAGCCGGTTATTTTTAACAAGAATACTAAAATAACTTAAATCATGTTCGCTTTCTTCAGAGATTTCATTATCTGACTTTCTTCCTGTTAGTAATTTCTCGGTTTCTAGCGTTTTTTCATTGTAAATCCAACGTACTGAAAGATGATGCCAACCCCACACAATTAGACCAAAGATGCCAACTGTATAAAGTATGATGAGTTGTGATGGTGTCTCGTCAAGATATCCTAGAACAGCGCTTATTATTGAAACAATTACAGCAACAATAAAGCCTAACCATTTGAAAAATGAAAATTCGTTTTTTCCCATTCTATTAATTTGCATAACTCCAACTTATTTGCAAAGTGTCCACGTTTTTTATCCTTCCCATTTACTTATTGCATCATCCCTATGTTCACCAATTATGTAAGTACTAATTATGTGCATTACATTTGGTGCGGAAATAATCGAAACAGCAATAATTGCAATTATTTTCCACATAGGAACACCAATCGAATAAAATAAACTACTCCATGCAATTGCAGCAAAAAAAGCGATATGCCAATACTTCCAAAAACTTTGGAAGCTGGTTTTCCCCATAGCAAGACGCAGAAATATTTGTAGCAAAACTATAATAAAGGCGTAAAGAGCTATTTCAGTAAAAAAAGCCATTCCTTGAGAGTCTACATTAATCCTTATTGGACTTTTTATTATGGGTTCATTAATTGTTGATGGG
>JAAZZI010000204.1 GCA_014239225.1 Gammaproteobacteria bacterium | reverse complement strand
ACAATCTTATAAGGAACAAATTTAATATCTTTCTGAACTTCGTCTTCTTCGAAACGACGTCCAATTAATCTCTTAACGGCGTATAGTGTATTATCTGGATTTGTAACTGATTGTCGCTTGGCTGACTGGCCAACAAGAATTTCTTCGTCATTTGCATACGCTACTATCGATGGGGTTGTTCTCCCGCCCTCACTATTCTCTATCACTTTTGCCTTGCCGCCCTCGAGTACTGCCACGCAAGAATTAGTTGTTCCGAGGTCAATTCCAATCATTTTCGCCATTCGCTTTCTCCAAAAAATACTTAACTAACTGATTATTATGTATATATTAAAATTTTATTACCTTAATATAAATATGGGTTCTACCCTGATTTTTCAAGCCTTCAAGACAAACTATTTAGCTACAACTACCATTGCCGGCCTAATTAATCGCCCATTCAATGTATAGCCTTTTTGCATAACCTCAATAATAATTCCAGAATTTGAATCATTAGTCTCTTGCATAGAAACCGCATCATGTAATTCCGGGTTAAATTTTTCGCCCTTTGGTTCTATCATTGTTATGCCAAATTTCTCCATCACTGTATTAAACATTTCTAAAGTCAATTCCATGCCCTTGCAAAGGTCATCTAGATTTTTAGCTTTTACAGAAGCAGACAAACCTAACTCCAAACTATCCATAATAGGTAATAATTCATTGGTGAATTTTTCCAATGCATATTTATGTGCATTTTCAACATCACGAGCTGCTCGTTTTCTTAAATTTTCCATTTCAGCCTGAGCCCTAACGACTTTGTCTAAACTTACTTTAGATTGCTCTTGTAATTTTTCTAGCTGGTTTTGAAGAAACTCAACATCAACTTCCTTAGATTCCATATTTTCACTATTTTCTGCCGCTACTTCTGCATCGAATTCGTCATATATTTTTTCTTGCCGTTCTAGCTCCTG
>JAAZZI010000203.1 GCA_014239225.1 Gammaproteobacteria bacterium | reverse complement strand
TTTTAATACTGCCTTGCGTTACAATAACATTGCCACGGTAGATAGTTATTTTGCTAACATCATCCATTTCAGCCGTATCAGCTTCAATTTCAATATCTTGTTGGCTATCTGTAGAAAGCCCATATACGCAATTCACGAGCAACGAAAAAAATGCGGCTATTAAAATTTCAATTTTTTTGGTTTTTTTCAATCGTTGTTTGTACATTGTTTAGAAACTCCATTCGTTGTTCTTGTAGATATATGCGTATACCTTCTGAATTAGTAATAGAATTTTTACTAATTAAGGTAGCATGTTTATCTGTTTCCGCATATTTTTTGTCGACTAAAACACGAGCATCTTTTGTTATTAATTCGAAGCTTATTTCACCAAAATTGTCTACTTGATATAGGCGTACATTTCCAATTAATAGAATAACCTCATTGCTAGAAGTTACCCATCCCTTATCCGCACTAACATTGATGGGTAATTTATTTTCTCTAAATATCTCAAGTACTGGGTAATCTAATTCGGTTGTGTTGTCACCGTATTAATGCGCTTACTGTAGTCGACGAAAAAGAAAAGCTATGCGGAATCCTAAACATGCATGACCTTTTACGGGCTCGAGTTATTTAAATACTATGACAACATTTCCAGAAATTAGTAATAAAAATATTTTAAACCCGGATATCGAACTAATTGTGATGCCATTGGCAAGTAATATTAAACTTCTTGTGTTTGATATAGATGGTGTATTGACTAATGGCAAATTAATTCTTGGTGAAAATGGCAATGAATACAAATCATTTCATGTTAGGGATGGTCAAGGCATAGTTATGCTAATGGAAACCGGATGTAATGTTGCGGTCATTACTGCTCGGTCATCTAATATTGTAACTGAACGAATGACATCGCTTGGTATCAAATATATTTATCAGGATGAAAAAAATAAAGGGAGGGCCCTTATAAAAC
>JAAZZI010000202.1 GCA_014239225.1 Gammaproteobacteria bacterium | reverse complement strand
TGTCCCCTGAACGCAGATAATGCCTGCACCTATATTCATAGGTTTTTTGGCTTGGATAATTGTTCCAACACCGGATACCATCAAAGCCATACTTATTAGGTATGGTATTTGTTCACCTAATCCTAGGACTCCTCCGATAATTAATGTTGGGGTTATGACGCCTACAAAGCTAGCAAGTACATGTTGTAATGCTGCAAAAAACTTTTCAGCAGGTGGCGGATCTGCCTCTAACTCATATATCAATTCTGAATCTAGAGTATCATCACTCATATTCATTCTCCTTTTATTGATTATAGATTATTAAAATTACTCTCCTTAATGACTGAATAAATAGTGTCATTTCATTGCTAATAAAGATTGTTAGCAACGAAATAATATTACACTAATTCATTATTATTTATATGGTTAATTTAGAGTATTAATTAAAAAAATATTTGATAAATTAATTTTATTTGAAGAGTATTTAAGCTAAGTCTTTTGCAGACTAAATTAAGGAAGGAAAATAATGGTGCCCGGGGCCGGAATCGAACCGGCACGGCCGTTAAAGCCGCAGGATTTTAAGTCCTGTGTGTCTACCAATTTCACCACCCGGGCATTGAGGCGTGAAGAACGAGAAATTATATACTATCGATATTAATTATTTTTAACAATTGTCTTTTTAGATAAGCTCAAATAATCATTAAAATCTTTCTTGGAGCCAACTAATAAATAGTGCTGTTGTTTGGTCACGATTAATTTCATTTAAGCTTTCATGACGAGTGCGCTCAAGGATTTTGCAGGTTACATCAGAAAGTCCATTATTTTGAAGTTTGACTGCAAGTTTCTCCATGTCACGTCCATTATTAGTACAAGGATCTTGAGAGCCACCTATGATGTGAACTGGAAGTTCTTTAGGTAGTGTTCTTAAATTCTTTTTATTGCCTGCATAAAAAACACCATCCAAAATATCTCGC
>JAAZZI010000201.1 GCA_014239225.1 Gammaproteobacteria bacterium | reverse complement strand
TTCCTTTAGCATTTTTCTCATTCCAAGCTTTTGCACCTCGACCATTCATTTTACCATTACGAAATTCACCTTCCACTATTTTCCCATCAGGATAAGTAATTGTACCTTTTCCATTTTCGTGTCCATCTTTAAAACCTCCTTCATAAGTTCTTCCATCACACCAAGTCATTTTCCCTATACCATTAAATCTATTATTTTTGTATTTACCAGTATATTCTTTCCTAGAATCTGGTGAGTCATTATCACCATCTACTGACCAATTAAAAGTTCCTTTACCATGTCTTTTCCCATTCTTATAAGTTCCAACATATTTTGCACCATTAGGCACATAGTAAATTCCAGTTCCGTGTGGGATCCCATTTTTTAGTTCACCATCCCAATATCTGTCGGGTGGTTGTTCTGATTCTTTCTCGTTCCAATACCTGCCATTGTGGTATCTAATTCCTGTTTCATCGGTCATATGTTCTTTCTATAAGAATGTGTTACAAAACAACACTATTATTACATTTATGTAATAATTTTACTAGAAGGTGATTTGAGTTTACGAAAACCAAGTGAAACAAATCCCATCATCTCCTGTGAGTAACCCCCACTAATTTTTCACAAGTCAGACATCATTCACAAACTTCCCACTTACTTGTAAAACAAACCAATTGATGTTATATATTAGGTTGTCCTAAACCAACCAATTGGGAAACCAAGTGAAATACATACTCATCATAATCTACATCCTTCTTCTTTCTCCCCCTCTGTTTGGTAATGTTAACATTGTGGCAATACTTTATAAATGGAAAACTGCTTCTGGTGTTCAGTGGAAAGAATTTGGGGATAAAGATATACACCCTCAATATAAAGGTGACGTTGAGAACGGGGAACCAGATGGTCTAGGTATTATCATTAACACTAATAAAGGAAAGTATGTAGGGGAATGGAAGGATGGTAAAAAACAAGGTCAGGGGA
>JAAZZI010000200.1 GCA_014239225.1 Gammaproteobacteria bacterium | reverse complement strand
CTGCCCTCCAGAGCCAACGACAGTTATAGACATTTCAGAGAATGATGTAGTTGTCTTGAGAGAGGGCGCAGGAAGTCTCGATTTTGTAAATTAATTCTACTTGTTTTTAAAATGTAATTACAATATAATTACATTATGGCAAAAATCATAAAAATTGGCAACTCTCAAGGTATCAGAATTCCTAAACCAATCATTGCTCTTGCAGAGCTTGAAGATCAAGAACTTGATTTTGTTGTTCTGGGAAGCGGATTGCTGATTACACCTGAAAAAAAAGTAAGAATAGGTTGGGATAATAAAAACGAACATGAATTAACTGCAAACTGGGAATGGAGTAAGAGCTAATGAAGCGTTTTGAGGTCTGGCTTGTTATGAAAAATCCTGAGTATGGACGCGTCGTTGATAATTTAGGTTTGTGTACGATTGTCACTCCCAATGAACTCAATAATTTACCGAGTCTATTGGTGGCTCCAATGACAACATCACATCAAAATACTCCAAGCAGGGTAGAGTGTTTTTTTGAGGGTGCAAAGGGCTTCATAATGGCAGACCAAATTAGAGCGGTCGAAAAGTTTTGTTTTATTAAAAAATTAGGTGAACTTGAATCTGAGGTTCAAGTGAATTTATGCGATTGTCTCCAAGAGTTTTTTGCTTACTAACAAGCGCTGTGAGTATAATCATCTCATTTAAATGTAAATCAATTTCAAAATGAAAACTGCTGAAATTCGTCAGAAATTTTTAACTTACTTTGAGAGTCATGGGCATTCAATTCAGCAGAGTGCATCATTAGTTCCTCGTAATGACAACACTTTGCTCTTTGTTAACGCTGGAATGGTTCCTTTTAAAGATTTTTTTACTGGCGCTGCAAAAAAGCCTTTCGACAGAGCAGTTTCATGCCAAAGGTGTGTCAGAGCTGGTGGAAAGCATAATGACCTAGATAACGTAGGATATACCGCAAGGCATCATACATTTTTTGAGATGTTGGGTGACTTTAGTTTCGG
>JAAZZI010000001.1 GCA_014239225.1 Gammaproteobacteria bacterium | reverse complement strand
TGGTTGTTCTGATTTTAAAACTTCATCTTCAAAGTTTGAGTCTGTAACATTTAATATATTATTACTCATTTTATTTTTGAGTTCCTTTCTAACATGTGTGAGGATGTAATTTGAACCAAATTAAAGATTAATTGCAAGCTTGATATTTGTATATTTAGTAAATATCAGTATATTTAAAAAATGACATATGAAAACTATTGAATTTCGACAATTGAAACTTGATGAGTCTTTACTCCGTATTTTAGACGAAATTGGGTTTAAAGAATGCACACCAGTTCAAGCCGAGTGTTTGCCATTAATATTAAAAGGACATGATATCGCTGGTCAGGCACAGACGGGCACTGGGAAAACAGCAGCATTTTTATTATCAACATTTCACTTTTTAATTTCAAGCAAGCCTCAAGAGAACACAAATCTACGTGCAATAATTATTGCTCCAACACGCGAACTTGCTATACAGATACATAAAGATGCTGAAACACTCAATCGCTATTCTGATCTTAAATTGGGGCTAGTTTATGGTGGTGTTGATTATGAGAAACAGCGTGCAGCATTGATGAAAGGGGTAGATTTATTAATTGGCACACCAGGCCGCTTGATTGATTATTTAAAACAGGGTGTATTTAATTTTAAGCATACAGAGGTAGTTGTTCTAGATGAAGCTGATCGTATGTTTGATCTTGGTTTTATTAGCGATATTCGTTATCTCCTTAGACGAATGCCAAAGCCTGAAAAGCGTTTAAATATGCTATTTTCAGCTACATTATCGTATCGTGTTATGGAGTTAGCATATGAGCATATGAATAATCCGACACTAATAAAAATAAATCCAGAAAAAGTTACCGCGGACAGAGTAAGCCAAATTCTTTACCACGTTGCAAATGATGAGAAGATATCTTTACTAATCGGTTTACTAAAATGTACAAATACAACAAGAACCATCGTTTTTGTTAATACTAAACGAGTCGCGGAAAAAGTATGGTCATATCTTGAAGGAAATCAAATACACGCTGCTGTGTTGTCAGGGGATGTCCCACAAAAAAAGCGACAGCGATTATTTAATGAATTTTCAACAGGAGACCTAAAAGTATTGGTTGCCACTGATCTTGCTGCCCGTGGTTTACATATTCCTGATGTTAGTCATGTTTTTAATTATGATTTACCACAGAATGGTGAGGATTATGTTCATCGGATTGGCAGGACAGCCCGAGCAGGCGCAAGCGGCGATGCTGTAAGTTTTGCTTGCGAAAATTATGTATATTCACTAGCGGACATAGAATCATACATTGGTTATCAGATTCCGACAGTTGCTATTACTGAAGTGATGTTAAAAAAAATATCACCACCGATAAAAAGAAAACACCACGAAAAATTAACCCACTTTTCAAAAAACAAAAAAAATTTATAAAGAGAAATAATACCTCATGAAATTATTTATAATAATTGCTTCATAATCCAACCACCAATCACAGAGATTTCTTCAGAACAGATTGTGTGTTGCATCGGATATTCATTCCACTCGATTGTATAGCCATGTTCAATCAAGGTTTGCCATGATGAACGACCTTGTTCAATTGGGATGATATTATCATCTGAACCATGCATCATCATGATAGGCATTTCTTTATGATTTGAAGTCTCTTTTTTAAGATTTTTTGGTATGGGTAGATATGTTGAGAGTGCAAGTAATCCAGCTAGTTCCGACGGGTATCTTAAACCAGCATGCAGAGCGATAGCTCCGCCCTGTGAAAATCCAGCGAGAATGATTTTATTTGAACTAATGCCTTTTTTGATTTAAGTATCGATATAATTATGAATTAAATCTGAAGATTCAATGATCGAATTAATATCTTCCATTTCACGAAGATTTGAAGATTTAATATCGTACCATCCACGCATCTCTGCTTTACCATTAATTGTTATTGGGCGAATAGGCGCATTTGGGAAAATAAAACGAATGCCCAATATGGCCGATAAACGTAGTTCGGGAACAATAGCTTCGAAATCATGCCCATCAGCACCTAGTCCGTGCAGCCAAATTATGCTTGCTTTATGCGTTCCCTGAGGTTCGATTATTACCGCATCATCTTGTTCAAATAACATAACTAAATTCTCGTAATGAAATAAACCATTATTAAGCACTATTAATTTATCAAATGAAATGAACCCAAGTCATTTTTTACTAACAAATAATTTGTTATGCTGAACACTCAAGCAGTAGGGTTATTAGAGGACAACAAGATGGACAGAGTTTATAGGATTGATTTTTTAAAGATTGGGGTGATATTTATCATATTATCCTGTACCTCGAGCTGTGGGCAAAAAGGCCCCCTTTATTATCCAGATAAAGACAAAGCATCTTCATTAGATTCTCATAATAGTACTTAAAAATATATGTCTGACTTTATTTATAAAGACGGCCAATTGTTTGCCGAAGATGTCTCTTTATTGGTAATCGCAAAGCAATATAACACGCCGTGTTACGTTTATTCAAACAATGCGATTCAGTCTAGATATTTAGAATTTGATTCAGCTTTTACTTCGGGACAGCATTTACTTTGTTATGCCGTTAAGGCCAATTCAAACATTTCCATTCTTAATGCTTTAGCAAGGCTGGGCTCAGGTTTCGATATCGTTTCAATAGGAGAGTTATTACGTGTTCTTGAAGCCGGCGGCGATCCAATGAAAGTCGTTTTTTCTGGCGTGGGCAAACGTGAGGACGAGATGAAGTTTGCCTTAGAGCAAAATATTAAATGCTTTAATGTGGAGTCAGAGAGTGAGCTATTAAAATTAAATAAGGTTGCTGAAAATATGGGAATGGTTGCCCCAGTGTCACTACGTGTAAATCCTGATGTAGATGCCAAGACTCATCCTTATATTGCAACTGGTTTAAAAGAAAATAAATTTGGTATTGCTTTTGAATCGGCAAAAGTTATTTATGAACAAGCTGCAAATATGAGCAACATCAGTTTGATAGGAATTGGTTGTCACATTGGGTCACAAATCTCGAGCTTGACTCCTTTTCAGGACGCATTACAAAGATTACTAGATTTAATTGATGAACTTAAACAATTAGGAATTGAGCTTCAGCATGTTGATATTGGTGGGGGGCTAGGCATTACCTATCAAAACGAAATACCACCAACACCAACCGAATATGTTAATGCTGTAACAAGCATAACCCAGAAACGCGATCTTGAAGTAATTATTGAACCAGGCAGATCCATTGTAGGTAATGCGGGTATTTTACTTACAAAAGTCGAATACCTAAATATAACTCCCTTTCGTAATTTTGCAGTTATTGATGCAGCAATGAATGATTTGATAAGGCCATCTCTTTATGATAGCTGGCATGAGATTAAATGTGTTATGCAAAATTCAAATATAAAAGAGAACATTTATGATGTTGTTGGTCCTATTTGCGAAACTGGTGATTTCATCGGTAAGAATCGCTCGTTGTCTTTAAGTGAAGGGGATTTACTTGCTATTTTTTCTGCAGGCGCATATGGCTTTAGTATGTCATCAAACTATAATTCAAGACCACGAGCCGCGGAAATATTAGTTGATGGAGTGAAGGTTCATGAGGCTCGAAGAAGAGAAAAGCTAGAAGATTTATTTGGTGGCGAATTATTACCTTAAACTCATTACAACAAGTATTTCTGATTTATGAAGCGTATTATTGAGCCCGAACTAATGAGCGATAAAGAACAAGCAGCCGCTTATGCAAATGCTAATTTTGAAGAACCCCATAATCATTTCGTAGAATTATTGAGTCTCTCAATGGGGGAAAATTTTCCAGAATTTGGTAATGCAATTGATCTTGGGACAGGAGCAGCAGATATTGCGATAAGATTTGCATCAAATTACTCATGTTTCGAGGTTGATGCAATAGATGGCTCATGCGCAATGATTGACGAAGGTAAAAAAGCTATTGATAAGGTTAGATTGAATGATCGAATTAATCTTATACATAGTTCAATACAAGACATAACATTGGCAGAAAAAGAGTATGCAATTGTGTTTAGCAATAGTTTGTTACATCACTTGCACGATCCAATGATACTATGGAAACTAATCAAAAATGCAAAAGGGAATCCTTTGGTTTTTATTATGGACTTAATGCGGCCCAAAAATATTCAAAAGATTGATGAGTTAGTGCATGAATACGCAGGGAATGAGCCTGAAATATTACAAAAAGATTTCAAAAATTCGTTAAAAGCTGCTTTCACTCCTGAAGAAGTCGTATTACAGTTACAAGATATTGGGCTTGATGGACTGAAAGTAACAGTCGTGTCTGATCGACATATTGTTGTTAGCAATTAATGTATTGCACTAATATAGTGCATAAATAAAAGATGCGCACAATAATAGTGATACCCCTATTTTAATTTTAGACCGCAACTTATTGATTATTATGCTCATAGTAAACAGTATGCAGTGGCATATTAATTGCATCGGTTTTGACAAATTAAAGAAGGAATTAACGGTAATTGATTAATAAAAAAAATAGACTGAGGAGAGTTAAAGATGTCATCCGATAATGTACTTAAACTAATTAAGGAGCATGATGTTAAATTCGTCGACCTTCGTTTCTGTGATACCGCTGGTAAAGAGCAACACGTAACGGTCCCTGCTAGTGTAGTTGACAAAGCAATGCTTAAAGAAGGGAAAATGTTTGATGGATCGTCTATTGCGGCCTGGAAGGGAATTAATGAGTCGGACATGATTTTGATGCCCGAGAGCGGAACTGCCGTTATAGATCCTTTTTTCGATGATTCAACATTAAATATTCGCTGCGATGTAATTGAACCATTAACCATGGAAGGATATGAACGTGACCCACGCTCAATTTCAAAACGAGCTGAAGATTATTTAAAATCTACCGGTATTGCGGATGCAGCATATTTTGGCCCTGAACCCGAATTTTTTATCTTTGATGAAGTGCGATGGGGAGATGAGTTACATTCGGGGTTTTATGAAGTTGATTCAGATGAGGGCTGTTGGAATAGCGATCGTATTGATGAGGACAAAAACATTGGTCATCGACCAGGGGTAAAAGGCGGTTATTTTCCAGTGCCACCAGTTGACTCTTGTCAGAATATACGTTCAGCAATGTGCACGGTTCTCGAAGAGATGGGTGTTACCGTCGAAGTTCATCATCATGAAGTCGCAACAGCTGGTCAAGCTGAAATTGGTACATCATGTAAGACGTTGACAAGAAAGGCAGACGAACTATTAATTCTTAAATACGTTGTTCACAATGTCGCGCATAGTTACGGGAAGACAGCGACATTTATGCCTAAACCATTGGTGGGTGATAATGGCAATGGAATGCATGTACACATGTCACTAGTTAAAGATGATAAAAATCTTTTTGCAGGGAATAAGTATGGCAATCTTTCTGATACTGCACTGCATTACATCGCTGGTGTTTTTAAACATGCACGTGCCATAAATGCGTTTACAAATGCCAGTACAAATAGTTATAAACGTTTAGTGCCAGGCTTTGAAGCACCCACTCTATTGGCATACTCAGCAAGAAATCGTTCCGCATCTTGTCGTATACCTTGGGTTTCAAATGATAAAGCTAGGCGTATTGAAGTCCGTTTTCCTGATTCTTGCGGCAACCCATACTTTACTTTTGCCGCATTAATGATGGCTGGTCTTGATGGCATACAAAACAAGCTTGATCCAGGCGAACCTATGGAAAAGGATTTGTATGACATTAGTTCAGAGGAAGAAAAGGGGATACCAACGGTTTCCTCTTCATTAGACATGTCTCTCGAGGCACTTGACAAAGATCGTAGTTTTCTTACTGCGGGCGGCGTTTTTACGGATGACATGATCAATGGGTATATTGAATTGAAGATGGAAGAAGTTAATCGTTTTCGCATGACCACTCATCCTATTGAGTTTGATATGTATTACAGTTTGTAAATTGCGAGTAATTTGCTGGGAAAGCCCCCTTTATGAGGGGGTTTTTTTTGAACTACACGATGATGGTGGTAATCTAAAAGTGGGCAATGATTATTTATGATTAATTAATGAAACTAATATTTTTACTACCATTGTTTTTTTATATCCCTATTCTTTATGGAGAGGTTTATAAGACTGTAGATAAGGATGGCAATATTATATTTTCGGATAAACCATCTTCAAATTCCGAAGAAATAAAGCTTCAGGAATTAAAAACAACCGAAACAATCAAGCCATCTATCTCCTCCTCAAGCAGAAAAAGTCGGGGCGAGAATGAAGAGGATCTTTCTTATAAGAAGCTGTTTGTATCAAATCCAGTAGACGGTTCATCCGTAAGGAGTAACAGTGGAAATGTCAGTATATCTATAGTTCTTGAACCCTCTCTTCGTTCCGGGCATAGAATTTTAATCACAATGGATGGAAAGGAGTTGTCAAAGGGTTCTGGAAAGAGTGCTTCTGTGACAAATATTGATAGAGGCACACACACCGTAGGAGCAAGCGTTATCGATAGTTCTTCAAATGCAATAATTTCAGCATCAAGTACGTTTTCAATTCTTCGTTCAACACAATAACTTCTCAAATTAAAAAATCATGTTTAGAGGTACTTTGCCTATTTTTAAGGCGAATGGTCTGTTTCTTGCATTAATTAAGCTAGAATAAATAGAAATTTTTTATATAAATGATAACTTATTGTAATTATTAATAAAAATCTAAAATAATAAATAACAACGAGAATTAATGCGTGATAAATGCACTAATAGAGTGCAGCATTGAATACAGTTATGGATCATACAGAAGAAAGAGCTGCACAAATTATTGACCATCTAGCAACGTCAGTACTGTTGTTTGATGAGAACCTACATTTGGTATCAATAAATAGCGCTGGTGAAAGTCTGTTATCGATGAGTAGCAAACGGATTTTAGGGCTGACCCCTGAAAAAATTTGGCCAAATACTATATTTTTTTCAGACATGATTAGAAAGTCTTTTCAATTTGTCAGAACACGTATAGAGCGAGGCGTTGAAATGAGTCTTATTAACCGAGACTCAGTCAAAGTGGATTGCATATTTACTCCAATCGTTATCGATGATGAAACAAAAGAAATTATTGTTGAACTAGTTGGTGTCGATACATTCGTTCGCGAGATGCAAGAATTTAATCATCAAACTGTACAGAAGGTAGCCAATGAGTCAGTACAAGGCATGGCTCATGAAATTAAAAACCCTTTAGGCGGAATACGCGGCGCGGCACAATTAATGGAAAAAGAATTAGATGATGAAAGTTTACTCGAATATACGAAAATTATTATTAATGAATCAGATCGCTTAAGAAATTTTTTAGATCGCATGATGGCCGCTAATACACACCCCGTAAGATCTGATACAAATATTCATGAAATTATTGAATATGTTATTTCAATTATTCGCGTTGAAAGTTCTCGAAACTTAAATATTGAGAAAGATTATGATCCAAGTATCCCAACTATTAATGCAGATCGAGAGCAACTTATTCAGGCAGTATTAAATTTATTACGAAATGCAGTTCAGGCAACTACCAATGATGAAAGAATTCTATTAAAAACGAGGATTCAACGACAGATAACCATTCAAAATAAACTCAATAAATTAGCAATTCAGCTTGACATTATTGATAACGGACCCGGTATACCAGCTGAGATTGAATCAGGGGCATTTTACCCAATGGTCACAGGACATGCGGAAGGTACAGGACTTGGGCTATCAATTGCGCAACAATTAATTCAGTCGCATGGCGGGGTAATTAATTACGATAGGAAAGAAAACAATACCTACTTCTCAATATTATTCCCTATCGAGTGTAACAATGCAGGGTAATAAAAAAGTATGGATTGTAGATGATGATAAGTCCATTCGTTGGGTTTTAGAAAAGGCTTTAAAATCGGCGGATGTTGATATAACAAGTTTTTCACACCCTGATGATGTTTTAGAAAGGATAAATAAGGAAGAACCAGATGTAATTATTACTGATATTCGTATGCCAGGCATGGACGGGATTTCATTATTAGATCGTATTAAACAGCATTCTCCAAATATTCCAGTAATTATAATGACGGCATACTCTGATCTTGATAGAGCTGTATCAGCATTTCAGGGGGGAGCATATGAATATCTTTCTAAACCTTTTGATGTTGATGAAGTTATTAGTTTAGTTAGGCGTGCCATAGCGGATAGACAAGCTGATAATGTATTACCTCTCACCGAACTTGAAACTGAAGGTAATTCAATTATTGGTTCTGCTCCGGCAATGCAGGAGATATTTAGAGCGATCGGTCGACTGTCAAATTCGAATTTTACTGTTTTAATTACTGGTGAATCTGGCACAGGCAAGGAATTGGTGGCTGCTGCATTACATGGTAATAGTCCTAGATCGAAGAGTCGATTTATTGCGATAAATACTGCTGCTATTCCTAAAGATTTACTTGAATCAGAATTATTTGGACATGAAAAAGGTGCTTTTACCGGAGCAACCACGCAACGACAGGGCCGTTTCGAACAAGCCAATGGGGGCACACTTTTTCTTGATGAAATAGGTGATATGCCCGCAGACTTACAAACACGACTACTTCGAATACTCGCAGAAGGAGAGTTTTACCGAGTTGGCGGACATGTGCCGATCAAAGTAGATGTGCGTGTTATTGCCGCTACACATCAGAATTTAGAAGAACTGGTAAAGGAAGGTAGATTTCGTGAAGACTTATTACACAGACTGAATGTTATAAGGGTTCATGTTCCATCACTACGAGATAGAAAAATTGATATTACTGAGCTTTCAAAACATTTTCTTAATTCAGCAGCAAAAGAATTAGGAGAAGAGAAAAAACAATTATTACCAGAGACAGAAAATTATTTAACAACTTTACCGTGGCCTGGCAATGTTAGACAGCTTGAGAATTTTTGTCGCTGGATAACGGTGATGGCTTCTGGTGTAGAAATTCATATTGATGACCTCCCCCCCGAATTAAAAAAAGATATTGTTGTAAATGACGAAAGTGATTCATGGGAGAGCACTTTTAGAAAATGGGTAGAGTCTAGTTTATCAAATGGCGATATTGAATTATTAAAAAATGCGGTTCCATTATTTGAAACTATTCTAATTGAGGAGGCACTAAAAAAGACAAATGGGCGTCGACAGGATGCAGCAAAGTTGCTTGGTTGGGGGAGGAATACTCTGACAAGAAAAATAAAACAGTTAAATATTAATTTGTAATTTTTATTTGATTTTTAACCATTCTGCAATTTGTTTGGCATAATAAGTCAAGATTCCATCAGCGCCAGCACGTTTAAATGCCAATACCGATTCCATCACTGTGTCTTTTTCATCTAACCAACCATTATTTGCTGCTGCTTTAATCATCGCGTATTCACCGCTGACGTGATACACGAAAGTTGGGCGACCAAAAGTTTCTTTAACTCGATATACAATATCAAGATAAGGCAGACCAGGTTTTATCATTACCATATCGGCGCCTTCATTTAGATCAAGTTCAACCTCAGTTATAGCTTCATCAGTATTTGCTGGGTTCATTTGATAGGTATATTTATTTCCGTTACCTAAGTTTTCTCCGGAGCCAATTGCATCACGAAAAGGCCCATAAAAGCTTGATGCATATTTGGCTGAATAGGCAAGAATTTTAGTATTTATATAGTTGGTAGACTCAAGTGCTTTCCTAATATGTCCAATACGGCCATCCATCATATCGGATGGCGCAATCACATCAGCGCCGGCTTCAGCATGTGATAAAGCTTGTTTAACCAATACTTCGACAGTTTCATCATTCATGACTTCATTATTTTTATTAGTTAAACCATCTTGTCCAGATAGAGTATAAGGATCGAGGGCAACGTCTGTAATTACACCTAATTCAGGATAATGTTGCTTTAACTCCGTAACAGCTTTTTGTATTAGTCCATCCGGGTTCCATGCTTCAGATGCGCCCTCACTTTTTTTATCTTTTGAAACTACAGGAAATAGCGCAATTGCAGGAATTTTAAGATCAACTAATTTTTTGGTTTCTTTCAATAGCTGATCGATACTTAATCTTTCTATACCCGGCATAGACTTAATTGGAATTCGTTTATTATTTCCGTCAACTACGAACATAGGATAAATGAGATCATCTGTTGTCAAAACAGATTCACGCATCAGTCGACGAGAAAAATCATCACTTCGCATTCTTCTTGGCCTTGTTAATGGGAATTTACTTTTTTGAGAATTATTTTTCATTTAACCAGGTAGCTCTCCGACTTCTTTTTCGATCCAGTTTTCCACTTCATTAGTTATTTCTTTAGCGCTTTTATTTTCAGATTCTATTACTGGGCCGATCTTTATTGTAATTAATCCAGGTTTTTTAATCATGCTATTTCGTGGCCATAAACGCCCAGCATTATGAGCAACCGGAACAACTTGGGCACCTGATTTTTCCGCAAGCATCCCCCCGCCTGGCAGATATTTTTTCTTTTTATTTGGAGCAACACGAGTGCCTTCTGGGAAAATAATCACCCAGTATCCTTTTTGTAAACGCTCACAGCCTTGGTCAGCAATTTGTCTAAATGATTTAATCGTTGAGTCTCGATTTATAGCAATGGGTTGCATGGAAGCAAGCCCCCAGCCATAAATTGGAATTTGTAATAACTCTTTTTTTAGTATCCAGACCTGAGGAATAAATATTTGTTGTAAAGCTAAAGTCTCGAATGCAGATTGATGTTTAGACATAACAATACAGGGTTTTCCAGGGATATTATCTTTACCTTTGATTTCATATGTAATATTGCAACAGATTTTAAGCCACCAGAGATTAAAAACTGCCCAGCGTGTTATGAGGTAATAACGTTTTTTGAAATCTAAAGGAAAAGCAATTATACCAATTGGAGCAATTAATATTGTGCTGATGATTTGACCTATATAAAAGAGCAGAGATCTTAAAATTAGCATTATTTTTTTTCAGCGATTATCTCGTTTACAAAAGATGCAAGATCATCATAAATTGGAATATGTTTAGGAATTATCCCCTGATCAATTTCATCTTTCCCTTTTCCGGTTCGAACAAGTACGGGCTTACCCCCCGCATTTTCTGCTGCTTGCACATCGGTAATTTTGTCACCCACACAAAAAACATTTTCTAGTTTTATTTGAAATCTTTCTGATACATCATTGTACAATCCTGGTTTTTGTTTTCTGCAATTACAATTTTCCTCAGGTATACATGGACAAAAGAAGATTCCATCAATAACACCGCCGTATTGCGCAAGATGTATGTTCATTTTCTTATGGATTGCATGGAGCATTTCAATAGAAAAAAGTTTTCTACCAATTCCAGATTGATTAGTGATAATAATTACTTGGTAATTATTTTGAGAAAGTTTCCCTATTGATTCCAGACTTCCAGGAATTGGTATCCATTCGTCAGGGGATTTTATGTAATCATCAGAATCTTCATTGATGACACCATCTCGATCTAAAATAATAAGTTTCATTTACTAATCCTGTAGCTTAGAGATATCTGCAATTTCTAAAAATAGGAAATTTAGGTTACTCAACAGCGCAAGTCTATTTTTCTTAACATCAGGTTCGTCACACATCACCATCACGTTGTCGAAAAAATTGTCGATAACTTTTCTTAACCCAGCCAGTTCAGTAAGTGCAGATTTATAATTGTGATTATCAATCATTGGGGTAATTATTTTCTTATAATCTTCAAGTTTTCTTGCTAATTTTATTTCTGATTTTTCTACTAAAAGATTATTTTTTATTTTAACGGAATCAATTTCCTCAGACTTTTTTAATAGATTGCTAATTCTCTTATTTGCAGCCGCTAAGCTTTTGGCTTCGCTGAGTTTTCTAAATTCTGCAACCGCAACCATGCGATGGTGAAAATCAAGAGGTCTGGAGATATTAATAGCAAAAACAGATTCAAATACATCCGCACTAAACCCTTCATCACGGTAATAATGACGTAATCGTTCCATTAGAAACGTGTAAACATCATTAATACAATTTAACGATTGATTTTTATTAGAAAAAGTTGACGCTGCTGTCGAAAGTAAATCTTTTAAATCAATATCAATTTCACACTCAATAATAATACGCAAAATCCCTATTGCTGAACGCCGTAACGCAAAAGGATCTTTATCTCCAGTAGGAGCCTTTCCAATTGAAAATATACCAATCAAGCTATCAATCTTTTCACTTATTGCTAAACATTGGCCAGGCAAAGTTTTTGGTAGTTTGTCTCCAGCAAAACGAGGTTGATAAAGCTCTTCTAATGCGATTGCTATATCATTATTTTCACCCTCCGCTTTTGCATAATAGCGACCCATTGTTCCTTGTAGTTTAGGAAATTCAGAGACCATTTTTGTAAGTAAATCACAGAGACAGAGTGCAGCTGCGGTTTTAGCCGAGTTAATATCTAAATTTATTTTCTCTCCTATTAATGAGAGAGTTTTAACTAGGCGGTCAGATTTATCATAGAGTGTTCCCAAGTCTTTTTGGTAGACCACCTCTTTTAGTGATTGACGATGATTTTTTAGACCATATTTCAAATCCCATTCCCAGAAAAAAACCGCATCACTTAGTCTTGGGCGTATCACTCTTTCATTACCCTTTTTAATCAATTCAAGATTATTACTTTCAATATTTGACACACAAATAAATAAAGGCATTAATTCTTTTTTATCATTAGTAACTGGAAAGTATTTTTGATTATCTTGCATTGTCGCAATGAGTACTTCTTTTGGTAATTTAAGAAATTTTTGATCGAAGTTTCCAATAAAACTGACGGGCCATTCGACCAAGGATGTAACTTCATCAAGTAATCCAGGATCAATAATAGCATTTCCCTTACTATTTTTTGCTACCGAAGAAATTTGCGATCGAATTAATGAAAGGCGTTCATTGTAATTAACAATAACATGTCCTTTGTTTCTTAATATATCGCTGTACCCACTTGGCGATTTTATTTCTAAGGCACCTGGGTGGTGATAGCGGTGCCCAAAACTAGTTGCTCCAGATTTTATTCCAAGAATTTCACAATTAAGTGTCTTATTGCCAAATAAAATAAGTATCCATTTTATAGGCCTAACAAACTCAATATTATAATTCCCCCAACGCATGCGCTTTGCAATTGGCAGACGCCCTAAACTTTTTTCAACTAGCCCAGGAATAATTTCATTAGTCTTTTTACCTTTTAAGATAGTATTAAATACTAGCCAAGCCCCCTTTCCAGATTCTAGTTTTTCTAATTCTTTAACTTCAACACCACAGGATTTAGCGAATCCTACAGTTGCTTGTGTTGGGTTTTCGTTCTTGTCGAATGCTACAGATAAAGATGGGCCTCGACGTTGATGTTCTTTATCCTTTTGAGTTATATCTAGATCAGTAATTAATAATGATAGTCTGCGAGGAGTTGCATACCAACTGGAGTCGTTAAAATCTAATTCTACCTCATTTAAAGCCAGACACATTTGTTCACTGAAAGCTGTTGCAAGACTTTTTAGTGATTTTGGCGGTAATTCTTCTGTACCAATTTCAATCAATAAATCTCGTGTTTTAAGCATTTCTATATTATTTAATTTTTTACTAATGGAAAGCCTAGTTTTTCACGACTTTCTAAATAGGACTGAGCAACTTCACGTGAAAGTGATCTAATGCGTAGAATATAACGTTGACGTTCTGTTACTGAAATAGCGCCACGTGCGTCAAGTAAATTAAATGAATGTGACGCTTTCATCGTCATTTCGTATGCGGGTATTGACAACCCTTCTTCGATTAATTTTTGTGATTCTTTTTCACATACATCAAACCAATTAAATAGCGCATCCGTGTTTGCTAAATCAAAATTATAGCGAGACATTTCAACTTCATTTTGATGATATATGTCACCATAAGTTACTTTAGCTTTTTTTGTTCTTGACCATGCGAGTTCGAATAAATCACTACAATCTTGTAAACACATTGCAATTCGTTCTAATCCATAAGTAATTTCACCGGTGACTGGCTTGCAATCAAGCCCGCCAACTTGTTGAAAATAAGTAAATTGACTAATTTCCATTCCATCCAGCCAAACCTCCCAGCCAAGCCCCCATGCCCCAAGGGTGGGCGATTCCCAGTTATCCTCAACAAAACGAATATCATGTTTTTTTGTATCGACACCAATAGCTTTTAGTGAAATTAAATAGAGTTCTTGGATGTTATCTGGTGATGGCTTAAGGACAACTTGGAATTGATAGTAATGTTGTAATCTATTGGGATTTTCGCCAAATCGTCCGTCAGTTGGCCTACGCGATGCTTGTACATACGCGGTGCGCCAAGGTTCTGGACCGATAGTCCGAAGAAACGTGGCAGGATGAAATGTCCCGGCACCCATTTCCATATCATAGGGCTGCACAATTACGCATTCTTGATTTGCCCAGTATTTTTGTAGCTCGAAGATTAGTTCCTGAAAGCTCAGTCCAGAGCCATCAGTTGAATTTTGTTTTTTCTCTTGTGCCATTTTGTTTGGTCGTTTTTAGTAATAGAAATTATACCGCATTGAGGGAGAATAATATCCAACTTCCCGAAGTTAAAATAGAAAAAAGTACGGGGAGCACCTAACAAAAATGGCACAACTTACATTAAGGAGGCTGTTACTTTAAATTTATTCTATTATTTCTTCAGGAGTGATGTTTTGAATATCACGAGTGATTTTATTTAAGCGCGTTTTAATTATATCATATTTAAATTCTGGTATTTCGAACCACCAATTTTCAATATTTGAATTAAGATTGGCAATAAAGGTTTTGACGTCTTCATTTTTTACTTCTTCTTCATTGTTATTTTTTACGATTTCTTTATCGTAGGAAAATTTAAAAGATGCATAGGCTGCATCGTTGTATTTGAGAGCAATAACATTTCCAATAATACCTTCAAAGGTTATAATTTTTACTTGTATGCTATTTTTTTCTCCATTTAATGTTTCTTTTGATTTCGCTCCGCTGATTTGTAAATCCTGAAGAATAGTTCCAAATCTATTAATAATTAATTCAGAAGCAAGTTCTTTGCCGATAGGCATATTTTTTAGTTCGAATTTCTCCTGACCTTTTTCGTTTTTAAATAATACATACATATCTTCATCAGCATGAGTAACGCTTACTGATTTTACTGCCTCTGCTGGAATATCAAAAAGGCTACGTTTAATCCAAGCTGTTTTTATTGCCGATATATCGAGTATGCCATCTACTAGGTAAGATTTTTCTTTTTCAGGCTCACGAACATAAAGACCAGAAGTATTCTTTGCTGAACTACTCAGCCTTGGTTTACCGACAATTACTTCAATAATTTTGTTTTGATTGGGATCACGCAAAGTGAGTAATAGTGAAGCCGTATCTTCAACTTCGGGTCCTTCAACACCAAGTCTATGATAAAGTCTAGGTAGAGCTGTCTTAGGAGCATTAATTTTAAGATCAGCAGCTCCGAGCACAGCACTTTTTATTTTTTCCGGTAATGCAGGATATCCGTCAAATTCATCTATACCCCAGATATCATTTTTACGAGTAAGATTAATCGAATCGTTATAGCCTTTGATTGAGATATAATTCACAGATTCAATTTGTTTTGTTAGTTCAGGGAAAAAAGAAGCTTTTTGTTTCTCTGACTGTGGCGCACGTAAATTTGCAAATATTGTCGCAGCAACAATAACGGTAATTGTAATTAAAGATAATGCAATAAGTTTATTGTTAATCATTAGTAATAATTTATACTTTTTTACTAGCCCGATAGATTCCAATTATTAGTGCTAGCAAAGTAATTAATAACGGGATTAGTCCAATGTTAATGAATCGAAGTTGTGCCCCAAGTTTTTCAATATTCTTTCTTAGATCATGCTGAACACTACGTAGTTCTTTTCTCGTTGCTAGACGTTCATTTCTAAATTTTTCAATTTCCGTAGTTAATTTATTATTTAGCAAATATGATTTTTCATTACCTTGTTCTTGTTGTAGCTTTCGTATTTTATTTTCGGTTTCTTCAAGCGTGACTTGCAACTTTTTTTCACGCTCACGAAATTTCGATTCTGCTTGTTTGCGTATAGTTTCAACTTTCTCGAATGGGCGTGAATATTTACCACGGCCACGTAAGCTAATTAAATCAGTATTTCCAGAGAGATTTTCAATACTGTTGATTACAAAATCACCATTATTAGAGATAGGTTGTGGGACCGATACACCAAGCATATCTTGCTTACGAATCCAAAAATGATCAGCAAGAATATCCGTGTCAGCTATTAAAATGACATTGATATCTCCTTCGCTAATAAAATTATCATCTATTAATTGTTTATTATCATTTTCTACAGGTAAACCGTCTGGAAATACTGTTTTTGCTTTACCTTTTATACGCGCCGCAATAAGAATTTCTTTTTCATCTGATTTAAAATTACTCAAAATGACAGTCGGGTCGCGTTGAAAAAGAATCAAATCGCGTTCTAACTTTGTTGATTGTTTTGAGGTTTGAATTAGTGGCGTTATTTCTATTTCTTTTTCTTCAATAACTTCAATTGCCCCAACAGTACCCATATGTAATAAATTTAATTCGCTGGTAGAAAAATCTTCGGCATTAAAGTTTTTTTCCGTCAGCCTTAACCATGGTAGGTAATCAATTTCTTGTGGGCCTCGAGGACTACTTGCCTGAACACGCATTGCGGCATTGATGTCTGCAACAACCTTCCCTTTACTTATCTCGAGCCCCCATTTTTCAAGTATTTCATCTAAGTAAGAATAAAGAATGGGCATAACATGTGCCGCGGATGCATCGGGCTGTGTTTTGTCTTGTTCAGCAAGAGGGTCTAGAAAAATAATAGCTTTACCACCTCTTAGCAGGTATTGATCAATCGCATATAAAGTTTCTGTATTTAATTTTTTTGGATGAACTAACATTAACACATCGATTTTTTTATCGAGCGCTTCAATATTTTCATTAAGGTCTATTACCTTAAAGAATTCTTTCATTGCATTAATCATGGTCCATGTTGGCGCAGTGGTATCGCCTTTTTTGCCAATAATCGGCAGTTGTGAATAAACACCAATAACACGTTTGTCAGGATAGGCGAGATTATAAATTAGTTTAGTTAAATCATATTCAAGCGCAGATTCACGATTAGTTTGAAAGAAGGGGATAACTTTCTCATCATCAGTTGAATTCGCAGCGACTAATCCGAAATAAACTCTATCACTGTTAGCATTGACAGAAACAGTTCTAAGGCCGCTGGCCACAGCCTGATCTTCTGCTTCGGAAAACGTTTCTGGTTCTATTATATTGAGTATTAGCTGGCCTTGAGCATGCGTTGCAAATTCTTCCAACATGTCTCTTACGCGAATTCCATAATTAGCTAGTAGTGGAAAATCATTTATTGTTTTTTGAGAGAAATAAAAATCGAGTTGGATAGGTTCTTCTAAATTGTTAAGGATATTTATTGTGCCATTTGACAGAGTAAATAATTTATTTTGAGTTAAATCGATACGCCACGTTGTAAGTGTAGTATTTGCAAGAATTATCGTGGCAATAAATAAAGATACTGCAAGCACTAAACCTGTTCCCGAAATTACACCACTTTTGACTGTATGTTTCATTATTTAATCCGCTTTCTTATTTTCAATAATTATGATGTTGACGTATAACCAAAAAGTGATTAATGCGGCAAAATAAATAAGATCACGTATATCGATAACGCCTTTCTTTATAGATGTAAAATGAGTTAGAAAGCTAAAAGACGCAACCGCATCTACAACAGCTTGCGGAGCCCAGCTTTCAAATAAATCTAGCACCATCGGGAAACCGCTTAATATAAACATGAAACAAATTACAACGCTTATCACAAAGGAAATAACCTGACTTTTGGTTAAGGCAGATATACAAGAACCAATTGCCAGAAAACCACCCGCCATAATTAGACTCCCAATATAACTTGCCAGGACAACAGTGTTGTCAGGGTTACCCAGATAGTTAACCGTAATCCACATTGGGAAAGTTAGACTAAGAGCAATAGCTGTAAAACTCCAAGCGGCAAGATATTTAGCAACCACCGTATCTGTGATTGATACTGGCAAAGTCATTAATAATTCGATAGTTCCACTTTTTCGTTCATCTGACCAAAGACGCATTGATATAGCAGGAATCAAAAATAAATATAACCAGGGATGGAATCGAAAAAAAGGCTCTAAATCAGCTTGATTACTTTCATAAAAAGCGCCAAGGTAAAATGTAAAGACACCAGTCATAAATAGAAATATTACGATAAAGACATATGCCACAGGTGTTACAAAGTAACTAGTGAATTCGCGTTTATATATAGAAAGTAATCCGTTCATGGCTTGGTAGAATTTGAAATTGTTATGTTACGAAAAGCATGATCAATATCATTTTGATCTGATTTTGCGATAAGCTGTGTTGGTGTTCCATCAAAAAGCAATTCACCAGATGAAATGATGATTGCACGCGTACATACGGCATCAACTTCTTCAAGAATATGGGTCGATATAATAATTGCTTTTTCCTTCGACATTTTTTTGATCAAGTTTCTAACTTCATGTTTCTGATTAGGGTCAAGTCCATCAGTTGGCTCATCAAGAATTAATATATTTGGATCATGTAGTATCGCTTGAGCTAATCCGACTCGACGTTTAAAGCCTTTTGATAAAGTTTCTATACTTTGATCGATAACAGTCCCGATATTGATAGTTTCAATAACTTCATCAAGACGTTTTTTACGAATTGCCCCATTTAATTGTCGAATATCTGCGATAAAATTAAGAAAGTTTCTAACAGTCATTTCACCATAAGCTGGGGCACCTTCCGGGAGATAACCAATGGAGCGTTTAACAGATAAAGGATTTTCTAAAACATCGTGACCATTAACTTCAACAGTGCCACTTGTAGGTTCAAGAAAGCCAGTTATCATTTTCATGGTCGTGGATTTCCCCGCACCGTTTGGCCCAAGGAAACCAAGAACTTCGCCGTGGCTGACATTAAATGAAACATTACGCACCGCATGAATTGCCCCAAAAGACTTCGTCAGTGACTTTATTTTGATTGCTTGTGACATTATTTGTATTAATTTATAGATTTAAAAAATATTTATTATGTTAATGAACTGGTTATTCTTAAATCGTACATAGTTTCTAACTATGTCTTAAGATTTACGACCGCACTATTTTCCACAAAATAAGCGCGCAGTCAATTTCTCATATAGACGTAATATGTCTATAACAGTTCCAATTTATTAATAAAATGGCTTAATTAGCGTAGATTTTTCTGTTTCAGACGAAATAATGCTGAAATATCTTCATCGCCATAACCCTCATCTATTAATTGTTTATAGTGGATTAATGTCATTTCGATGATTGGTAATGCGTTCTCACTTATAGAGCGTATCATTGATTGGCAAATTGAGAGGTCTTTTTGATGTAAACCTAGTTTAAATCCGGGTTTAAATTCACCTGATAACATCGTCTTCCCGCGATGGTCTAGGAACCAGTTACTGGCAGCACCAGCTGAAACAATGTCTATAACCTTGTCCATGGGCAAACCCATTGCCTCGCCAAATGCTAAAGCCTCTGTTACTGCCTGATTTATTCCCGCTGCCATGATTTGATTAACTGCTTTAGTTGCTTGGCCGGAACCGTTAGCACCGATATGAACAATATTTTTAGCAATGACATTTAAAATGGGGCGTGCTTTGTCTAGAATTTTTTCATCACCACCCACCATCATTGCCAGTGTTGCATTTTTGGCGCCTTCAACACCACCGGAGACAGGCCCATCAAGAAAATTTGAATTTACATTAAGCAATAAGTTTGCTGCTTCTTTTGCTGTATTTGCACTAACAGTTGATGTATCGATAACAATACTATTAGCATTTATGTCAGTCTTCATTTCATTAACTATTTCAAGAACATCAGTATCACGCGATACACTAATAATAATAAGCTCACACTGCTTAGCTAATTCACTAGGCGAAATCGACACCGAACAAGCAAATTCTTTTCTAAACAATTCTGATTTTGTTAAAGTCCGATTAAAAACAGTTTCTAATAAACCAGCCTTGGCAAGATTTCTTGCCATATGTGTACCCATTGCCCCAAGCCCAATAAAACCAGTTTTCATTTTTTGTACCCCAGATTATTTTTTGTTTAATAGTCTAAAAGATTATGTATGTGTCAAATAATGTTTAGCAATAACTTCAGCCACGCAACATGTAATCTTTTTTGCAGCAGGAATATGTAAAAATTCATTTGGACCATGTGCATTTGAGCCTGGACCAAGTACTCCAGTAATTAAAAATTGTGCTTCAGGAAATTTTTCACCGAGCATACCCATAAAAGGAATTGACCAACCTTCACCCATATGGATTGCTGGCTTATTAAAATAATTTTTTGATGCATCATTTAAGGCTTTTTCTAACCATGGGGATATTTCAGGCGCCATCCAGCCATTAACGGCACAATCAAGTTTAAAAGAAATCTTTGCTCCATTAGGAGGATTATTTAATAACAGTTCTTCAAGTTGTTTGCTGACACGTTTAGCATTACATGTGGGTGGTAGTCGCATTGATAATTTAATTGATGTGAATGGACGAAGTACATTACCAGCATCATTAATTTCGGGTAAACCGCTGGCGCCAAGATAAGATAGAGCTGGTCGCCAACTTCGATTTAGGATTAATTCTACCAGATCATCAGTGACAGGCCGCATGCTGTCTTTCATTGGAAAGCGTTCATATATGTTCTTGTTTAGCACATTAGCCGCATGTTCTGCCTGCTGAATACGTTTGTTCGGAATATCAACATAAAAATCCTTAGCGAGTATTTGTCCGGAAATTGGGTCTTCAATACGGTCAATTAATTGTCTTAGTATTCGGAAACTAGAAGGGACAATACCGCTAATATCACCAGAATGAATGCCCTCATCGAGTACTTCCACCTTTAGTTCTCCTCCGACCAGGCCGCGCAATGATGTGGTTGACCAGAGCTGATCATAATTACCACACCCCGAGTCTAAACAAATAACCAATTCAGGTTTTCCAAGTTGTTCGCTTAGATAATCAATATAGAAAGGAAGATCATAGCTACCACTTTCTTCACATGCTTCTATAATCACAACACAACGAGCATGAGGAATATTTTGATCGCGTAGTATTTTGATTGCCAATAAGGAAGTAAATAGCGCATAACCATCATCTGCCCCCCCACGACCATAGAGTTTATTTTCTTTCAAAACCGGTTCCCAAGGACCAAATCCTTCCTTCCAGCCTTTCATTTCTGGTTGTTTATCAAGATGTCCGTACAGCAGTATTGTATTTTCAATATCACCGGGGATATCTATATAAATGAGGGGGGTACGCTTAGGTAGACGAACTACATCGAGCTTCATTCCTTCGATATTTTGACGTTGGCTCCATGCAGAAAATTGCTCAACAACTTGATCCATGTATCCGTTTTTTTGCCAATCAGGATCAAAAGCAGGGGATTTATTTGGGATACGAATGTATTCCACTAGTTCGGGAATTATTGAGTTTCCCCATTCTTCGTTAGTCAATGAGACTGCTAAATCTTTATTTATATCTTGCATGACAATTTAATTGATTTGAGTTTCATGTATTTCATCTTTCCAATACAATTTAACTAATTCATTATAATTTAAATAGTATATTTTTTTTCAGATTTACTTAATTTTTTATGATTCGAGAATTTAAAAATAAATTTCCCAATATTCATCCAACAGTATATGTCGATGATTCTGCCGTTATTATTGGAGATGTTATCGTTGGCAAAGATAGTTCACTTTGGCCAATGACAGTTGTTCGTGGAGATGTTCAAGCAATTAAGATTGGAAAATGCACTAATATTCAGGACGCTTGTGTATTACACGCTACGCATGATGGAGAATTTTCTCCCGGGGGCGAGCCTTTATTGGTAGGCGATAGTGTCACAGTGGGACATCGAACAACATTACACGCATGTACCGTCGGTAATTTATGTTTAATTGGGATGTCAGCTACTATAATGGACGGCGCGGTTTTGGAAGACAAGATTATTATAGGCGCGGGCAGTCTTGTTCCAGCAGGGAAGCAGCTTGAGTCAGGTTACTTATATGTGGGTAGCCCAGTAAAAAAGATAAGACCAATAAATCAAAAAGAAATGGCTTTTTTGAAATATTCAGCTGAGCATTACGTTAGGCTAAAAGAATTGCATAAAAACTCATAAAATATCACTATTTTTATAAATGACTTGCTCTAATTATTATGCCTATCTAAAATTTTTAATGATTTCACCTTACATTCTTTTGGGTAATGGCTAGAATATGCCGCGTTATGGCTAAACATTCCGAAACATTTGATGTGATTGTTGTTGGCGGCGGTCATGCCGGCACCGAGGCTGCGCTTGCGTCCTCAAGAATGGGAGTAAAAACATTATTATTGACTCATAGCATTGATACTTTGGGGCAGATGTCTTGTAATCCTGCAATTGGCGGTATTGGCAAAGGACATCTCGTTAAGGATATTGATGCAATGGGCGGTTTAATGGCCCATGCCGCAGATTTGAGCGGTATACAGTTCCGCGTTCTTAATTCTCGTAAGGGTCCAGCGGTTCGTGCAACACGAGCACAAATTGATCGCTCTCTTTATAAAGAGGCTGTTCGTCCTATCTTGGAACATCAAAAGAATTTATTTATTTTCCAGCAATCTGTCGATGATCTATTGGTTGAAGGGGAGCAGGTCAGAGGGGTGGTGACAAAAATCGGATTAAAGTTTTTTGCCCCATCAGTTATTTTGACTGTGGGTACGTTTTTAGGCGGCAAGATTTTTATTGGCGATAACCAGCATCAAGGAGGCAGGGCTGGTGAAAAACCTTCAATCGCATTAGCTAAGCGTCTAAGAGAATTACCGTTTAATGTCGGTAGATTAAAAACCGGGACTCCTCCACGTATTGATGGGGACACCATTGATTATAAAAGATGTGGCGTCCAATTTGGCGATAACCCAATTCCCGTATTTTCTTTTATTGGTGATATCGCCGAACATCCAAAACAGATACCTTGCCATATAACTTTTACCAATGAATCCACCCACGAAATTATTCGTGATGCATTAGAACGTTCTCCAATGTATAACGGAACAATCGAAAGTAAGGGCCCGCGCTATTGTCCCTCTATAGAAGACAAGGTTGTTCGTTTTTCCAGTAAGAATTCGCATCAAATTTTTATAGAGCCGGAAGGATTGAATACCGGAGAAGTTTATCCGAATGGCATTTCAACCTCATTGCCCTACGATGTGCAGCTTAAGTTGATACGTTCAATTAAGGGATTTGAAAATTCTCATATTACACGCCCAGGTTACGCAATTGAGTATGATTTTTTTGATCCTCGGGATTTGTATCCGTGGCTTGAAACTAAATTTATTAAAGGGTTATTCTTTGCGGGTCAAATAAACGGAACAACTGGTTATGAGGAGGCCGCTTCACAAGGATTATTAGCTGGTTTAAATGCAGGACTTAGAAATAATGAAAAAGATCCTTGGTATCCTCGTCGAGATGAAGCTTATCTTGGTGTGTTGGTCGATGATTTAATTACTATGGGAGCGACTGAGCCTTATAGAATGTTTACTAGCCGTGCTGAATATCGTTTGATGCTACGTGAAGATAATGCTGACCTTCGTTTAACCGAACACGCTAATAAATTAGGTTTGATCAATGAAGAACATTGGAGATTATTTAATAAAAAACGCGATGCCATTGAAAAAGAATCTAACCGTTTAGAAAAGATATGGGTAGGATCTAAGTCGTTTCCTATTGAAGTTGCCGAAAAATTTCTTGGCAAAACAATACGAAAAGATACAAATCTTTTAGGATTATTAAAACGCCCAGATTTCAATTATTGCGACATTTCAAAATTACCCAATATTGGTATACCAGAGATTGATCCAAAGGTAGCTGAGCAAGTCGAAGTACAGGCCAAGTACTCAGGGTATATTAAACGCCAAGAGGAAGAAGTTGAACGTAATCTGCAACATGAAGAAACTACAATGCCGGAAAATATTGATTATACAAAGGTGAGGGGTTTATCCGCCGAAGTCATCGAAAAACTTTCTAAGCATCGTCCAGTTAGTCTCGGGCAGGCATCACGTATTCAAGGAATAACGCCAGCGGCAATATCTTTATTACGAATTCATTTAAAGAGACAATTATTACTGCTTAAGCAAACCGCCTAACGCTATAGAGAAAATTTATGCAAGACCTTCTAGAGGATGAGCTCAATAATTTAGGTCTTATTCCCGAACAATACCCATGTGATGAATATTTAATTTATATTCAATTATTGGAAGAGTGGAATCAAGCCTATAACCTAACAGCTATAAAAGAACCCAAGCAAATAATCACGCGCCATATTATTAATTCCTTATCAGTTTTACCGTATATCAAAGGTATGCATTGTTTAGATGTCGGGACGGGAGCTGGTTTACCGGGGATTGTTTTGGCATTAGCGCAACCAGATAAAAAATGGGTATTACTCGATAATTCTCAAAAGAAAGTTCGGTTTCTTCAGCATGTAAAACATCAGCTTTGCATAGATAATATTGAGATTATTCGATCGCGTATAGAGGAATATGTGCCAACCATCAGTTTTGATACGGTTATTTGCCGAGCTTTTGCGCCATTGAAACGATTGTTGCAACAGACAGGACATCTAGTTACATCTAGCAATCAATTGTTAGCAATGAAGGGGGAAGCAGCCGATGATGAAATTCAAGAATTAGCTGAGCATAATTTTCAAATCAAGATTTTTGACCTGCCTTCATCAGATTTGGGAGCGAAATCGAAACTTGTGAAAATTCAGAAATTGAATTGAAATCTCTTGCGCATGGCAGTTCAGGTTCAATATGATAGAGTGTATCTTTGAATTTTAGTATCAAAATAACGGTAATTTAATGGGTAGAATTATTGCAGTTGCCAATCAAAAAGGTGGCGTAGGGAAGACAACAACAAGTGTGAATCTCGCTGCATCATTAGCAGCGACAAAACGACGTGTTTTGTTGGTTGATCTAGACCCGCAAGGTAATGCAACGATGGGCAGTGGTATTGATAAACAACACCTTGAAATTTCAAGTTATGATTTGCTAATGAGTGATATGCACGTAAACGAAGTTATTGTCGATTCCCCAGAAGGAAAATATGATTTAATACCAAGTAATTCTGATTTAACTGGCGCAGAAGTGGGCCTTTTGGATGAAATAGCAAGAGAACTTAGATTAAGAAATGCTCTAGAGACAGTCAAAGATACTTATGATTTTATTCTTATAGATTGTCCGCCTTCTCTAAATATGTTGACAGTAAATGCGTTAGTAGCGGCAAATTCAGTTATGATTCCGATGCAGTGCGAATATTATGCTTTGGAAGGTTTAACAGGATTATTAGAAACTATTGAGAAGATACGCAAACATTTAAATTCAAATCTCAAAATAGAAGGTTTATTAAGAACAATGTATGACCCTCGAAATAATCTAGCTATCCAGGTATCTGCCCAATTAATTGAGCATTTTGGAGAAAAAGTTTATCGCACAATCATTCCTAGAAATGTCAGATTGGCCGAAGCACCGAGCCATGGCCTGACAGCTTTAACATATGATAAATCTTCAAGTGGCGCAGTTGCCTATTTAGCTTTAGCCGGAGAGATGCTAAGACGACAAGGTTTAGCCGCATAGAACGAAGATAACTAAATTAATAACGAATATGACTGCAAAAAAACGTGGATTAGGTAAAGGTCTCGATGCTCTATTAGGGGTAGGCAGTGATGTAAACTTGGCATCTTCCAGTGAGAGCAGTGCACTGAAAATGTTAGCGATAGATCTTGTAAAGAGAGGTCAACACCAGCCAAGACAAGATTTTAATCAAGATGCTTTAAATACTCTTGCTGACTCTATTCGAACTCAAGGTGTAGTGCAGCCAATTTTGGTACGGCCTGTAGCTGATGGAAATTCCTACGAAATTGTTGCTGGCGAACGTCGTTGGCGCGCAGCACAAATAGCTGGTCTTCATGATATCCCCGTTATCATTAAAGACGTTACAGATCATGAGGCGATGTGCTTAGCGTTAATCGAGAATATTCAGCGGCAGGATCTAAACCCATTGGAAGAAGCGGGAGCCCTTGAGCGTTTAATTAATGAATTTGAAATGACTCATGATGCGGTAGCAGAAGCAGTTGGACGTTCACGACCAACGGTGACCAATTTATTAAGGCTATTAGAATTAGATAACAATGTTAAAAAGATGTTGGAAGGACGTAAACTTGATATGGGACACGCAAGAGCACTACTTCCGTTAACGTTAGCCCAGCAATCAGAGGTAGCATCAAAAATAGTAAAACAGGGCCTTTCAGTTAGAGCAACAGAGAATTTGGTTAAACAATATTTGGCTGGATACAAGCAAAATAATTCTAAAAATAGCCCCAAAGATCCGAATATTAGTAGGTTGGAGAATGATTTATCCCAACGATTAGCTGCTAAGGTTTCAATTGCACATCAATCCACTGGCCGAGGAAAATTACAGATTAATTATAATTCGCTGGCAGAGCTTGAAGGAATACTCAAACGATTAGATTAAATAAATTAGCCACACGGTCATTGATCATTGTAAGTTAGATATTTATACTTTCTCATCCCTTTGATGATGTACGAGGGCAGTTTGTGTCTCACTGGTACTCCCTTACCAGAGATGTAGTAGTTTATTTTGAGGTAGTGCGAAATATGGGGACGGATGAAATAATAAGAAATCGCGCTACTGTTAGTAAGTTGTTGGTATTCGAGACGATCACAGTGATGTTGACTGGGTTTATTGTATTTATATTTTCCAGTCTTGAGTTTACATACTCTGTTATTTTAGGCGGCTTTGCTTACATTTTGCCAAATGCAATTTTTGCTAAGCTCTCATTAAAAATATCAGCGACAAATTCAAGCAATATCTTGATTTGGTTCTATGTTGGTGAGGCAATGAAGATTGTCACAACAATTGTTTTTTTTGTGCTCTCATTTTTGTTGGTTGAGATGTTAAATTTTGGATTAATGATTCTTACTTATGGCTTAGTGTTGTTGGTAAATTTAATTGGATTGTCAATTTTTGTGAATAATAAATAAATAATTTTAGAGTAATGAATTAATGACGGGCGAAGCAACAATAACATCAAAATCGTATATTACGCATCATTTGCAGAATTTGGTTTATGGGGAATTACCAGCTGGCTATGAAAGGGATGGGCATATTCTCGAAGAAGCTACCTGGACTCTCGCTCATAATCACGAAGAAGTTGTTGAGATGGGTTTTTGGTCACTCAATGTTGATAGTTTAGGTTGGTCAATTTTTCTTGGGGCAATATTTAGTTTTTTCTTTTATCGTGTTGCTAAGAATGTAAGCGAAGGGACTCCAACTGGCTTTTCTAATTTTGTTGAAATGATATTTGAATTTGTTGATAACAGCGTGAAAGACATATTTCATAGCAACAATAAACTTATCGCGCCAATGGCACTAACTGTTTTTGTTTGGGTATTCTTAATGAATACAATGGATTTGGTGCCGGTAGATTGGTTACCGGTGTTTGCTCAGTGGGTATCAGGAGACCCACATCTTTATTTCAAGGTTGTACCAACGACCGATCCGAATATAACCTTCGGTTTATCGTTGACTGTTTTCGCAATGATTATATTTTACAGTATCAAGATGAAGGGTCTGGGAGGTTTTGCATCGGAGCTTACATTGCACCCATTCTCTTCAAAAAATATATTTGTTCAAATTTTGTTTATTCCAGCAAATTTTTTGTTGGAATTTGTTGGCCTGATAGCAAAGCCAGTATCACTGGCATTGCGTTTGTTCGGTAATATGTATGCGGGTGAAATGATATTTATTTTGATTGCATTATTACCATTTTGGATACAGTGGAGTCTGTCTCTTCCATGGGCAATATTTCATATTTTGATTGTATTATTACAGGCTTTTATCTTCATGATTTTGGTAATCGTTTATATGGATATGGCTCACCAAAAGGACCATTAATAAAAAACTTTAGGAGTACTAGAAATGAATGAAGCAACATCAATGTTATATTTGGCAGGTGCGGTTTTAATGGGTTTGGGCGCGCTTGGCGCGGCTGTAGGTATTGGTATTTTGGGGGGGCGTTTTTTAGAAGGTGCCGCTAGACAGCCAGAGCTTATCCCCATGTTAAGAACGCAAATGTTTATCGTAATGGGTCTTGTGGATGCGGTACCAATGATTG
>JAAZZI010000019.1 GCA_014239225.1 Gammaproteobacteria bacterium | reverse complement strand
TTTATTTTATTTTTATTAGATAAATCTAAAATATGTTTAATTATTTTATTTAGATTTTTTTTATCATCCCTATGTTTTTTTGATGGAATTACAAATTTTTCGACAACTTTACCAGTTTGATCATCAATAATACCAATAACTGTTTTGGTACCACCAATATCTACACCTATTGTTTTCATAATTATATTCTAACAGTTTTATCAATATATATTTTTTTATTTTTACAATTGTTTGAAAATAATACGTTATTTCAAAATACACTTTTGCGCCTGGAGGGTTTAGAAGCATCAATCGAGGTTTCAACTCCGGTAATTATTTGTAATGAAGCACACCGTTTTCTTGTTGTTGATCAAGGCCTACAAATTTCAAAAAAATTTGGCGCTATTATTCTTGAACCTGAAGGCAGAAATACTGCGCCTGCTTTAACTGTTGCGGCATTACATCAAAATCAGGATGGTAATGATCCTATAATTATTATGATGCCAGCAGATCATGCCATAAAAGATAATGATTTATTTCATATGGCAGTGAAAGCTGGAGTTGAAATGGCTAATGATAATTATCTGGTTACTTTCGGAATTAAGCCAACACAGCCAGAAACGGGTTACGGTTATATTCAAACTGCAAAAAAAATACAAACTCATAACAATCAAGATATTTTTTCAATTGGTGGATTTACAGAAAAGCCAGATATATCTTTAGCCAAAAAATATTTCGATTCCGGTAATTATTTATGGAATAGCGGGATATATATGATGAAAGCATCTGTGTGGTTAAACAAAATCCAACAACATCAAAAATCAATTTATGCTGCCTGCAGCAAGGCTTTTAAAGATGGAAAAACCGATGAGGTATTTTTTAGATTAGATGAGAAGTCATTTTGTCAAAGCCCAAATGATTCTATTGATTATGCAGTAATGGAGAAGTTATCAACTAACGATAATGAAAAACTTGCTGTACTGCCTGTTGATATTGGCTGGTCTGATGTTGGTGCCTGGTCATCAGTCATGAAAATTAAAAATAAAGACACCAACAAAAATCACATAGAAGGAGATGTGGTCGTTGAGGAAACAAATAATTGTTTTATTAGAAGTGAACGTGGATTGATTGCAACGATTGGATGTGAAGATATGGTTATAATCGATAGCGATGATGCGATTCTAATTGCTGATAAAAATAAAACACAAGATATTAAAAAGATTGTAAATCAATTAAAAAAGAATGACAGAAACGAACGCATAACACACAGGAAAAATTTTAGACCATGGGGGCACTACGACACAATTGATATAGGTAAGAATTTTCAGGTCAAAAGGTTAACTGTTTACCCAGGGAAGAGATTATCACTACAACTTCATCATAAACGTTCTGAACATTGGGTTGTTGTAAAGGGGGTAGCTACCGTAACAAAAGGCGAAGATGAATTTTTACTGCATGAGAATGAATCCACTTATATTCCTCCCGAAACAAAACATCGTCTCGAAAATGCCGGAGACAATGTTTTGGAAATTATTGAAGTTCAATCTGGTTCATATTTAGGTGAGGATGATATCGTTAGATATGATGATGATTTTGGAAGATAGTAAAAAATATTTTTCGGAGAGGTGTCCGAGTGGTTTAAGGAGCACGCTTGGAAAGCGTGTATACGTTAATAGCGTATCGAGGGTTCGAATCCCTCTCTCTCCGCCACTATAGAATATGCCCACCATAGAAAATTTTGAGCATCTATTAAGTATTGACCAAAATTCGATTTGGCATCCGTATAGCGCAATGCAATCAGATTTGCCGATTTATCACGTTGTATCAGCTGAAGGCGTGCACCTTAAGTTATCTAACGGACAACAATTGATAGACGGAATGTCGTCTTGGTGGTGTGCTATTCATGGTTATAACCATCCTGAAATAAATTCAGCACTTCAGCGCCAATTAAAGGATATGGCCCACGTTATGTTTGGCGGACTTACCCACACTCCTGCAATAAAACTGACAGAGAAATTACTTTCTATTGTTCCGAATACACTTGAGGCTGTGTTTTATTCTGATTCGGGTTCGGTGTCTGTTGAAGTTGCAATGAAAATGGCGATTCAATATTGGTATGCAAAAGGCCAAGCGCAACGACAACGTTTTATCTCACTGCGTTCTGGTTATCATGGTGATACCTTTGGCGCAATGTCCGTTTGTGACCCGGTTACCGGAATGCATAGTTTGTTTTCCAAACTATTACCCGAGCAATTATTTGTCGAGCAACCAAAATGCCGCTTTGGTGAGTCATGTGGTGAGGATGATATTGCGCAACTCAAAAAAATCTTAGAAAAAGATAGCGAACTTATCGCGGCGTTTATTATGGAACCCATCGTGCAAGGTGCTGGCGGTATGTGGTTTTATTCAGCTGATTACCTAAAAGAAATTCATCAACTTTGTCATCAATATAATGTGCTTTTAATTTTTGATGAAATTGCAACCGGTTTTGGTCGAACCGGAAAACTATTTGCATGTGAGCATGCAAAAGTTACACCCGATATCATGTGTATTGGTAAAGCGCTAACCGGAGGTTATTTATCATTGGCAGCGACCATTACAACAAAAGATATCTATGAAACCATTGATAATGGGGAACCTGGTGTATTCATGCATGGCCCAACCTTTATGGCGAATCCATTAGCCTGCACAGCTGCTTTAACGAGTATCGACCTGTTGCTTAAATCAAATTGGCAGGAAAACATTCCAAGAATTGAAAAAGGTTTAGAAAATGGATTAATGCCCTGCAAAGAAATGAATCATGTTGATGATGTTCGTGTGTTAGGAGGAATCGGTGTTGTTGAATTAAAAAATGAAGTAGACATGCAAAAAGTAATTCCGGAATTTGTTAAGAGGGGCGTATGGATAAGACCTTTCGGAAAATTAACTTACCTAATACCACCTTATATTATCAATGATGATGATCTAAATTTATTAACAAAAGCATTAGTTGAGGTAGTTGGTAGTATTTAATAATTAATTAGATAAAAGCTTTTCAAGCATCTTTTCGTAGATCATTGATAGTGTTTCTATGTCTTCAACTTTTACACATTCATTAATTTTATGAATTGTTTCGTTAACAACACCAAGCTCTATTGTTTCTGCTCCAGTCGGGGCAATGAAGCGTCCATCCGAGGTGCCACCGCCAGTTGAATAGACTGTATCGATGTTAGTAATTTCTTTTATTGATGCAGTTGCGACATCGATTAACTGTCCAGGGCCAGTTACGAAAGGAGCTCCTGATAATTTCCACTCGAGGTTGTAATCAAGACTAAATTTTTTTAGTAATTCTTCGACTTTATTTCCTATTTCATCCTGAGATGTTTCGGTTGAATATCGGAAATTAAATAATAAATTCAGCGCATCAGGAATGACATTATCAGCACCGGTACCAGCGTTAATATTCGAAATCTGAAATGACGTTGGCGGAAAAGAATCATTTCCCTGATCCCACTGAATCGACGTGATTTCACTCAGAAATTCACTAGCCTTATGAATCGGATTGTCAGCTTTATCGGGATAGGCGACATGTCCTTGAATACCATTTATTTTTAATATTCCATTTAAGGAGCCTCGGCGGCCAATACGAATGACATCAGCTAGTTGTTTATTACTTGATGGTTCACCTACAACACACCAATCAATTTTTATTTTATTTTCATTTAAATAATCAATTACCTTACGTGTTCCGTTAATGGACAGGCCTTCTTCATCACTCGTAATTAGAAGCGCGATTACTCCATTATGATTTGGATTTTTTTCTACGTATCTTTCTGCGGCTGTTACCATTGCTGCAAGACCACTTTTCATATCTGCAGCGCCACGGCCATAGAGGTATCCCTCTTTAATTTCTGCTTTAAATGGATCCGTATTCCATTTTTCGATGGGGCCAACAGGTACCGTATCAGTATGGCCTGCAAAAACAAATAATGGCCCTGAATTACCATGCGTTATCCAAAGATTATCAACATCATCAAAGCGCAAATGCTTAGCATTAAATCTATTCTTTATAAGTCGTTCTGCAATGATTTTTTGACAGCCATTATCGTCCGGTGTCAGTGTCTTTCGATTTATCAATTCTGTTGTTAGTTTTAATGTATCGGTCATTTTATAAATAAGATTTTATTCATCTTCATTAGGTGTTTCAGCTTTAATACTCAGCGCATGTATTTCTGTTTGCATCATATTTTCTAGCGCGGAATAAACCAGACGATGTCTTGCTAGTGTGGCAAGGTCATTAAATTTTTCTGAAACTATATGCACTTGAAAATGTCCGGCACCGCCATGACCACTATGCCCAACATGCATATGTGATTCATCGACGATTTCAAGTCGATTTGGATTTAGTGCCGTTTCCAGACATCCACGGATTAATTCAATCCGTTTTGATTCAGGCACTAGGGAAAACCCGCTTAAAAGGTTTAACGATGACTTCTTTATAAACACCCGCAGTAATATAAGGGTCTGCATCTGCCCAGGATTGTGCTTCTTTTAGTGATTCAAATTCAGCCACGATCAGACTCCCAGTAAAACCAGCCGGACCAGGGTCATCGCTATCAATACTTGGATGGGGCCCTGCTATTAATAGACGACCTTGATTCTCTAAGGTTTTGAGTCTTGCGATATGCTCTGTCCTGACACTTAATCTCTTTTCAAGACTATCCTCGATATCTCGGCTTATTATTGCGTAGAACATAATTATTCTTTTTCCTCTTTAACTTCTTTCATATATCGTGACATATAAAGTGCCTGCCCGATGGCAAATATAAATGTTAAACCTAAAAGACCATAGACCTTAAAGTTTACCCAAAATTCCGTACTAAAATTATAAGCGACATAAAGATTAGCTGTGCCAGAAAAAATAAAAAAAACAACCCAACCAACATTTAATTTAGTCCATACCTTATCTGGGACAGATATTGCATGGTCCATCATTCTCCGGATGATCGGTTTTTTGCCTATAAATTGACTCCCAAGAAAAACGAGTGCAAATATCCAGTTAACCACAGTCGGTTTCCATTTAATAAAACGTAGATCTTGCAATAATAATGTCGCACCACCCAGTATCACTGTTAGAATCAAGGTTATGACATGCATTTTTTCGAATTTGCGCGTGACTAGCCAATAAACAAAAATTTGTATCACCGATGCAATAATCAAAACTTGTATAGCCAGATAGATACCTTGTTCTCTATCTTCTGGATAGTAAAAGGCGATTAAAAACGCAACCAGCGGAAAAAAATCAAACAGAAATTTCATGAATTTTTACTTATGTTTAGATGTGTTAGATATCATAACCTAAATTAATCTTATCGACATTTCAAAGTGGTAATATTTTAAAAATACAGATGCTTGTACCCTTTATTTTCTTTGTAATACCAAGAATTCTTTTCTAAGAAAGTTCTTTAACGACCCAAGAGTCGGGGTATAATGAAGCGGATAATTGCTCTCCATATTAATAACGACCATAGGAGGTTGTTGATTGTCTATTAGTGGTAAACAGCGGGTTTTGTCAGGCATGCGCCCGACAGGCCAGCTTCATCTTGGCCATTATCACGGCGTACTTAAGAACTGGCTAGAGCTTCAGCAAGAATACGAATGCTTCTTTTTTGTTGCTGATTGGCACGCACTTACAACGGAGTA
This sequence comes from Gammaproteobacteria bacterium, assembly GCA_014239225.1. GTDB lineage: Bacteria > Pseudomonadota > Gammaproteobacteria > Eutrophobiales > Eutrophobiaceae > UBA11869. The sequence continues at coordinate 4,719 of JAAZZI010000019.1, read as the reverse complement.
CGAAGACCCATCAATCATTGAAAAAAGTGTTTGGGATATGGTTATTGATTGGTTAGCTGTTGGTATTAACCCGGGTTCTGCCAAACTATTTATTCAGTCTCGCGTGCCTGAACATGCAGAATTACACTTGCTACTATCAATGAGCACGCCTCTTAGTTGGTTGGAGAGAGTGCCGAGCTACAAAGACCAACAAGAAAAATTATCTGATAAAGATTTAACGACCTATGGTTTTTTAGGTTATCCATTACTACAAACCGCTGATATTGTTATTTACAAGGCTGGTTTTGTTCCGGTTGGCGAAGACCAGGTTTCACATGTTGAATTGGCACGTGAAGTGGTCAGGCGATTTAATCATATCTATGGGCGTGAACCTGATTTTGAGAAGAATATACAAGCCGCATTAAAAAAAATAGGAAAGAAGACTGCGCGTCTTTATGATGAATTACGTCGTAACTATCAAGAGCAGGGTGATGCCCCTTCACTCGAGAAAGCACGAGAGTTACTTGCCTCACAACAAAATATTAGTATCGGCGATAGAGAACGCTTATCAGGCTATCTTGATGGGTCGGGTAAAGCGATTTTCCCCGAACCCCGGGCACTATTAACAGCAGCTCCCAAGATGATGGGACTCGATGGGCAGAAGATGTCAAAATCCTATGGCAATACCATTTTGTTAAGAGAGAATCCAAGCGTTGTGGAGGATAAGATTAAAACGATGCCAACCGACCCCGCGCGAGTCAGATTAAATGACCCGGGAGACCCAGAAAAATGCCCGGTATGGAATTTACATAAAGTTTATTCAGATGATTCTCTTAAAAAGTGGGTTATTGAGGGTTGTACAAATGCTAAGATTGGCTGCCTTGATTGCAAAAAACCACTGATAGATGCTGTATTAAAAGAGCAAGAACCAATTCGGGATCGTGCTAACGAATATCTCAATGATCCGGAAACGGTTCGCGGTATTATTGCTGAGGGATGTGATGCAGCACGAGATATTGCAAGAGAGACGTTAGATGATGTTCGTGAGGCAATGGGATTAACTTATTCTTAAAAGATATACTGATGATGAACGAAGAAATCGAAACAACAGAAACCCAGCAACACGAAATGCCATTTGCACTTGTTCAGGGTGCGCCACTAACAGACTTACCAAAAGATTTATATATTCCGCCTGACGCATTAGAAGTATTTCTTGAGGCATTTGAAGGGCCGCTGGATTTATTGCTTTATTTAATCAAGAAACAAAATATTGATATTCTTGATATCCCATTAGCAAAAATAACTGAGCAGTATATGACCTACATTGAGTTAATGGAGACTCTCGAACTCGAACTTGCAGGTGAATACTTATTAATGGCAGCAATGTTAGCCGAGATTAAATCAAGAATGTTGTTGCCTCGACACGCAGAGGATGATGATGATGAGGAAGACCCAAGAGCAGAATTAATCAGACGCCTACAAGAGTACGAACGATACAAGGATGCGGCGGAAAAATTAGACAAGTTACCACGCTACGAACGTGATATTTTTTCAACTATTGCCGAATTTCCAGGACGTAAAACCCACCATAAACCGCCTGAGGTTGCACTTGAGTCAATTCTTAAAGTTTTTTCAGAAGTTTTAGAACGTGCAGATATGTTTTCTCACCATATGGTGCAACGAGAAGTATTATCTGTTCGTGAGCGTATGGGAATTATTTTGGAGAAGATTAATACTGAAACATTTATAGATTTTAAAGATTTATTTACTGCTGAAGAAGGACGTGCCGGTGCGATTGTATCGCTTTTAGCTGTACTTCAACTTATGAAAGATTCACTAATTCAATTAGTTCAAAATGAAACTAATGGCCCCATCTATGTTAAGGCAGCATCATGAGCCAGAAGAAAATTAAGAATATCATCGAAGCAGCTTTAATGGTTTCAACTCAAACGTTAAGTATTCAACGTCTAATGAATTTATTTGATGAAGATAAAACGTTACATCCGGACCGTGATAGCATTAAGACAGCAATTAATGATTTACAAAAAGATTTTGAGGGTCATGGTGTAAGTTTAGTTGAGGTGGCTAGTGGATTTCGGTTTCAGGCAAACAGCGAATATGCTGAATGGGTTAACCATCTATTTGATGAGCGCCCACCTCGCTATTCGAGGGCGTTACTAGAGACACTTTCGATTATTGCTTATCGACAACCAATCACGCGAGGTGAGATTGAGGATATACGTGGTGTAAGTGTGAGTTGGACAATCACAAAAACACTGCAAGAACGTGAATGGATTAAGGTTGTTGGGCACCGTGATGTACCTGTTCGCCCAGAATTATTAGCCACAACAAAATCATTCCTTGATTATTTTAATCTAAAAAAATTATCAGAATTACCTGAGTTGGAAGACATAAAGGACTTTGATTCCATTAACCCTGATCTATTTGAAGCATTAGAAAAAGAAATGAATATAGACAGTAAAAAAACAGATAATAATCTTACATCAACCATCAGTTCAGACAATATAATGGAGACTGAAGATGTTGATGATGAAATTACTGAAAGTGCAAAAGTAATACCTTTCTCAAATTAATCACATCATTATTTTTTAATTAAATAAATGGCCGATCGAATTCATAAGGTTCTTGCTAATGCTGGGCATGGTTCAAGACGAGAGATTGAGACATTAATACGCAATGGCAAGATTAGTGTTAATGGTAAGTTAGCAATTCTTGGTCAATCTATTAGTGAGAAGGACCGTATTGTTATTAATTCACGACCCATTCGATTACATCTTGAAAGAAAAAAAAATACAAAAGTTCTAGCCTATTACAAACCGGCCGGAGAAGTATGTACACGTCGGGATGAGAAAGGTCGTGATACTGTTTTTAGAAATTTACCGAGTCTTAGAAATAGCCGTTGGATAAATATAGGTCGATTGGATTTCAATACAACGGGATTATTATTGTTTACTACAGATGGTGAATTAGCAAACAACCTAATGCATCCCTCAAGTCAAATTGAACGTGAATATGCTGTACGAGTTTTAGGCGAAGTAACAAAAGAAAATATACATACTTTACTGGATGGTGTTGAGTTAGAAGATGGCTTAGCTAAGTTTACTGATATTGTTGATTCAGGCGGAAGAGGTGCGAATCATTGGTATCATGTTGTTCTGATGGAGGGGCGCAATAAAGAAGTGCGACGCTTATGGGAATCGCAAGATGTTCAGGTAACACGTTTAATCAGGACACGTTTTGGTTCTTATATATTACCGAGGAAGAAAAGAGTAGGGCAATTTTGGCGTCTTGAGGATAAAGAAATTGAGGCGCTGCAAAATAGTATCTTATCTGAATGAGTCAGCAATCAGTTTTACTTGAAATTTATCGACGGCTTGATGAGTGTTACGGTCCACAACATTGGTGGCCGGCGGATTCTCCGTTTGAAATAATGGTGGGCGCGATACTGACTCAAAATACTGCGTGGACCAATGTTGAAAAAGCCATCAACAATCTTAAAGATGCCAAGGCATTAAATGTTCATGCTTTAATAGAATTGTCAGAAGAGAGTTTAGCAAAATTAATCAGACCATCCGGATATTTCAACGTAAAGTCAAAACGTTTAAAACATTTTGTGGGTTGGTTTGAAACAGAAGGTCGTTTTAACGGATTAAAAAAATTAAATAATGAAATGTTACGGAAGCGATTACTCGATGTTAATGGTATCGGGCCTGAGACGGCTGATGATATTCTACTTTATGCTTTTGAAAGACCTGTTTTTGTGATTGATGCCTACACCCGTCGTTTGTTTAAAACACTAAATTTGATTGATGGAACGGAACCCTACGAGACGCTTCGCCAGTTTTTTGAATCATCACTGGTTTCCGATGTGGGTCTTTTTAAGGCGTATCATGCCTTGATAGTTAGGCATGCTAAGGAAAAATGTACCCATGAGAGTAGCTGTCTCCATTGCAAGGTTGAATCACCATTATGATTTCGAAACTAAAAATCATGAATATATTGATTTCAGTCTGTCCTCTCTGTAACCTTTGCCGCCTTTGATTTTTACGTGATTAAGCTATGACGAATCGACGAACACTGGTCGCGGCAAATTGGAAGATGAACGGCTCGATTGAGGGTAGCCGTGTTCTTGCTGAGGCTTTGATTGAGGGTATATCGGCTGAGACGCCGGCAGAGGTAGCGGTTTGTCCATCGTTTGTCTATTTATCGCAGTTATCTGAGCAATTTAAAAATACCAGCATCAAACTTGGCGCACAGAATGTGTCGCATTTAGATGAAGGGGCCTATACCGGAGAAGTTGCAGCCTCGATGCTTGTTGATTTTGGTTGTGAGTATGTGATTGTAGGGCATTCTGAACGTAGAATGCACTATCGCGAAACGGATAGCCGTGTTGCTGAGAAATTTTCTGCTACACAATTAAATAGTATGACGCCTATATTATGTATTGGTGAATTATTAGAGGAGCGGGAATCAAATAGCACAGAAGAGGTGATTGCCAGACAGCTCGATGCGGTCATTGATAAGGTAACTATTAATGCCTTTGATAATGCGGTTATTGCCTACGAGCCGGTTTGGGCGATTGGTACCGGTAAGACCGCAACGCCAGAGCAGGCGCAAGATGTGCATCAATTTATAAGACTGCGTTTGGCAAGACATGATGGAGCGATCGCAGATGGTATCAGAGTGCTTTATGGTGGCAGTGTTAAGGCGGATAATGCC
>JAAZZI010000199.1 GCA_014239225.1 Gammaproteobacteria bacterium | reverse complement strand
TTACCAGAATTGAGGGTTTTTACTTGGAGAGTGTCTAACTGTGAAGAATTAGTGGGAGATTCACTGAAGTCGAAGTGGAAACTTTAAGACATATATCTCTTGACTTTAAAGAGTTATATCCGCACCCCAACTGTGAAGATAATCTTGAGTCTGGAGCTTCAATTTTAAACTAGACCTTTCTATTTAGGAAATGCATGCTTTCTAGCGTCATCTATTCTATATTAACAATTTCTAGACCATTACCTTAGTTGATGTCCGAAATAGGTTTGTCATAGCCTGGCAAGTTAATAATTTTATTTTATCAATATTCCAAGGGGCAATCATCTTCGCTGTTATCCGCGAACCAATAACGCCCCTTTATTTCCCCGGTCCAGATCCATATGGCAAATAATGATTCTTCCTCCGTAAATGTAGCGTGATCCTGACATGATTGATGTTTAATTATAGAACCTGGTATTACACTAATCATCCTGTCATCAATTTTCCAACAGGCTTCCCCACTCACAATAATATAGGATTCTTCAGCTTCATGAGCGTGCAAAGGGTAATTAACGTTAGGTTGTTGGAGAAATAATCCTAAGCGAATTCCTTCAGAAGCTATCAATCCCTGTTCCCCTATTATTTCTGCAAATGCATAACCTCCTTTAAAGTACTTAGGTACCCCTCTTGATGCGTCATGCCAAACCAGTTTTTTAGAAATAGATTTTAACAATAAATCTATTGGTGATAAGTCCTTTGGGATATTATTCAATGCACCATCTAGGTATGTGCATGTAGGGCTTTTTGACGCAGAAAAATTTCTGATACAGCCAGAGTTTAGTTGTTCTATTTCCAACAAAATTTTCTCACATATATCCTTATCATTTTTTATCAAAATATTTTGGAGTGCAGTAAGGAATTTCGTTAGTATTTTTTCCATTTCTTGTGATTTTATTTGAATTAAAACTTCTAAACAAAATAAAAATTGAAATGACGGTCTGTATAACTATCTAAATAGCTA
>JAAZZI010000198.1 GCA_014239225.1 Gammaproteobacteria bacterium | reverse complement strand
AGACGACGATAATCTGGATCCAGTTTATAAAAAGTGAAGCTAATATATTGACGTCGTGTTGGGGCTTCTCCATTAGAAGCTAACTGCTCTGCCGCACGTTTTTGCTTAGCAGCTTCCATAGCAGCTCCTTCCCTTTCTTGCCTGGCACGCGAAACTACATCTTCATCGATCAATGCAAGGCTCTTATCCTTTGCATATTGTTCGATTCCTCGGACAACGCTTTTACGGACGAAAAACGGTACATTTTTCATACGGGTCTGGGCCTCATCGGTCCACTCCAGCGTCAAGGCAGGCATAAAATCTTCCAACTCTTTATCGTCAATACTCATAATAAATCTCAAATAGAAAGGTTTTTAAGATAGCACAGTATAAACAAATCTACTTAATAATCAAAGCCTTTGCTTCATTTTTCTTCCATGCACAACTATACAATATGGATAAAAGTAAAAATATAATTATGCCTGCTATAAAGATAGCTATAGAGGCACACAGTACCAAAATTTTTTTATATTTACAATATAGTTATTTAAATATAAAGCTTTACAATAAATTTATTAACTTAAAATCAAGGGTATTTTTAGAATAATTTTTTAGTTATCCAATTTTAACTTTAGTTATTTTCACTTAAAGAGGGCATGGAAGGCAACTTTTTCCACTGATTAAAATAATACTTGATGCGCCAATCTTTGGTGGGATAAATCTTAGAGTACCTTTCTTTTTTATTTCCTTCTTTTTCAACAATCATAATTTTTTTATCAAGTACTTGTGTCGATTTGGTCACGTACAAAAAGGTATAGGGTTGATCTCGTGCAATAATTCTATGCAGTTCTCTAGCCATTTTTACCTGTTTTAATCTATCGTATTCTTTACGTATGCGGGTAATAAGACGGTCCGCTTCAGTATTTTTATAACCCACAAAGTTTAGTTGCTTGGGTCCGGCTTGACTGGAATGCCAGATTTGATATTGGTCAGGATCGATCCCGGTACTCCAGCCCAGAACCAGGGCGTCGAATTTCTGGGCATTGA
>JAAZZI010000197.1 GCA_014239225.1 Gammaproteobacteria bacterium | reverse complement strand
GTTGTAAAAACTGTTGAGGAAATCATTAACACAATAAGATCCAAAGGCGATAAAGCACTTATCGATTACTCCATAAAATTTGATGGTGTTAAAGCAAAGTCAATGGCTGACCTTATGATTTCTCAAGAAGAACTTGAAAAGTCATTTAATGGTTTAAGTGATAAACAAAAAAACGCAATCAAAATTGCGGTAGAAAGAATTAAAGCATACCATTTAAAACAAAATCAACAAACCTGGTCTTATACAGAAGAAGATGGCACTATGTTAGGTCAAAAAATTACCCCACTAGATCGTGTTGGCTTATATGTACCCGGAGGAAAAGCAGCTTACCCTTCTTCTGTATTGATGAATACTATACCAGCAAAAGTTGCTGGTGTTGAGGAGTTAATCATGGTGGTGCCAACACCGAATGGCAAAACAAATAAGCTTGTCTTAGCTGCTGCTTATATTTCAGGAGTTGACATAGTGATTACTGTGGGTGGTGCACAAGCCATTGCAGCACTAGCTTATGGAACTGAAAGTATACCAAAAGTTGATAAAATTGTTGGACCTGGAAATATTTATGTCGCCACAGCAAAACGTGCAGTATTTGGTCAAGTTGGTATCGATATGATCGCTGGACCTTCAGAAATCCTTATTATTTGTGATGGTAATACTGACCCTGACTGGATAGCAATGGACTTATTTTCTCAAGCTGAGCATGATGAAGATGCTCAATCCATTCTACTCTGTCCTGATAAAGCATTTATAGATAAAGTTGAGAAAAGTATTGAAAAATTATTGCCTTCGATGGACAGGAAAGATATCATTAAAACTGCTTTAAAAAATAGAGGTGCACTTATCCATACCAAAGATATGGATGAAGCTATAGCTATCTCTAATAGAATTGCGCCCGAACACCTAGAACTTTCGGTTGAAAATCCTGAAGCTCTTCTAGATAGTATTAAACATGCAGGTGCAATCTTTATGGGTAAATATACCTGTGAGGCTTTAGGTGATTATTGTGCAGGTCCAAACCATGTGTTACCAACAT
>JAAZZI010000196.1 GCA_014239225.1 Gammaproteobacteria bacterium | reverse complement strand
ATAGCTCCAATTACTAATCTATAGCCAACAACTTGTTCAGGAGAGAAAAATAAAAGTGCACGGTCAATAAGAAGGAATGATGATCCCCATACAATAACAAGCAGACCTAAAAGTTGATAACTTCTTTGATTTATAAGCATATTGCTAACATTGGGACTAAGACAGTAAAAAAGATAGCATTGGAAATAGAAGGGTGGGACTAAGAAACACATTATCCATATTTATGAATATTAGAGTAGAAAATGTTAAAAGAGTAATAAAATGACTTTATTTAACATAATATAAATTATGCGAATTAAATAAACTAAAAAAACTTGAAATTCAAAGGTATTTATATAAAAATCAATGAGTTGTATATTGAACTCTAAATTTACGAATTAGGAGCACTTTATTAATGAATACAGCTAAATTGTTATCAAAACTATAAAAGAGTCTTAAATCGAATATTTAGAAGGAAAGGGTGATTTAAATAATAAAAACTACTATTTTGACGCTACCAGTATCTTTTTTACTTAATCTTTAACTCTTTTCTTTACAAACTTTCCAGTTACTCTATATTTTTGACTTGGACTTTTTGGACTTTCAGGAATTGTTAACTCTAAAAAGTTTTGATCTATAAGCGGATTAATTATTGTATTTTTGAATTTTGATTTGTTTGTTCTTTTTAGGATCTTCATTAATTCCAAAGCAGTACTTTCATCCTTGCATTTTTTTAAAATTTTTAGATGGTCCCTGCTTAGTCCCTTCTTAGTCCCTTTTGTTTCATTATGCTTGTCAGAGTCGTATAAAAATGATAATTGCTCTACTTCATGTCCAATCTTTTTACTGCGCTTTATATCCTTAGTCCAGTCTTCAGATTGTATGGCTTCTGGAACTACTTTGGACTCTTCCTTCTTTAAAAACTTAAACATTTGATATTGTTTTATATTTGATAACGAAATTATATAACTGATTCACATCTTGTTAATACCTTTTAACTAGTATATTTTCTTTAATTTCACCTTTTAGTATTCTTCCATCGTCAAAATAGGTAATTATTCCT
>JAAZZI010000195.1 GCA_014239225.1 Gammaproteobacteria bacterium | reverse complement strand
TCATTTGCGTGGTAAGTTTAGGATCTGCTTGGGGAAACTTTTCAAAAGCAAATTTAGGAATTTTTGTAACAATATAATCAATGCTAGGCTCAAAAGAAGCTGGGGTGAGCCCTCCTGTAATATCATTCTTAAGTTCATCAAGCGTATAACCAACAGATAACAAAGCAGCAACTTTAGCAATCGGAAATCCTGTTGCTTTAGATGCAAGTGCAGATGACCTGCTGACTCTTGGATTCATTTCGATAATTATTAATTCTCCATTCTCGGGATTCACGGCAAACTGAACATTTGAACCTCCGGTATCTACGCCAATTTCACGTAAGACTTTTATAGAAGCATCACGCATAATCTGATACTCCTTGTCTGTAAGAGTTTGTGCTGGGGCTACTGTTATTGAATCACCAGTATGCACACCCATAGGGTCCAAATTCTCAATGGAGCAGATAATAATGGCATTATCCATACCATCACGGACGACTTCCATTTCATACTCTTTCCACCCCAAAGCTGACTGCTCAATTAAAATTTCAGAAACTGGTGATGCTTCAAAGCCTCTTTCACAAATATCAAAATACTCATCTGTGTTATATGCGATACCTCCGCCTGTTCCGCCAAGAGTAAATGAGGGGCGAATTATTGCTGGAAATCCAATGACATCTAGTGCTCGTTTCGCCTGTTCTACATCATGAACCATTTCTGATTTTGGCATTGCTAGCCCAATCTTTTTCATAGTTTCGCGAAATCGCTCGCGATCTTCAGCTTTATTAATTGCATCTTTTGACGCACCAATCATTTCTACATCAAACTCTTTGAGTACTCCTTGTTTATCCAGATCTAAAGCGCAATTAAGAGCAGTTTGACCGCCCATTGTTGGTAATAATGCATCCGGACGTTCTTTCTGAATAATTTTTTTGACGGTCTGCCAATCAACTGGCTCTATGTATGTTGCATCAGCCATATCGGGGTCTGTCATTATTGTTGCTGGGTTTGAATTAACAAGTATTACTCTATAACCTTCTTCACGAAGAGCTTTACAAGCTTGT
>JAAZZI010000194.1 GCA_014239225.1 Gammaproteobacteria bacterium | reverse complement strand
GGATGCTCTTGCCGAGAATAGAATAAATTTACTAAATACTATTACGAAAGATGAATATATCGAGTTTGCTTCTAATTCAACCGAAAGCTATATCTACGTTTTTACTGATGTTGACTGCGGTTATTGCAGGAAGCTCCATCGTGATGTTCCAGAACTAAATGCAAAAGGAATAGCTGTACGTTACTTAGCCTATCCGCGCGCTGGTGTTGGCTCAGCTGTTGGCGAAGAAATGAGAAATGTTTGGTGCGCGAAAGATAGGCAATCAGCGTTAACACGAGCAAAAAATCGTGAACAAGTAGAATCTAAAACATGTGATGCGCCAATTGCTAGGCAATATGCGCTTGGTAAAGAGCTTGGCGTAACAGGAACCCCTGCTATTTTTTTAGAGAACGGAAGAAAACTACCGGGCTATATTCCACCAGATGAATTAATCCAGCAAATTTATAATTAAACTAATCAAAGATAAAATTTTAATCTAGCTTATCTTGGCTGTACTTAAATCCCTTTACAGATTTAATAATTGCTTTTGATAAACGACCATCTTTTTCTATTGTTATTACTTTAACAGGCAAAAAATCTAATTTATAAGCACACCACAAAAATGTTTCCTGTTTATTTTTTTTGTAAAGTGAAAATTTCATGGTATTAAAATTACCAATAGGTGTTTCAATTATCTCATCTTGAATATATTTAAAAAAGTATTCCTTAATTTTTCCTCCATCAGCTACTATGTATCTTTCAGGGATGTTTTCTGATTTGAGATCTATCATAATAACTAATTGGTAAAGTAATTTATCTAGTATTCCAGTTTGTGTTTTCATGCGCCAAACTGAGTCATTAACACGATTGATAATTTGTTGATCATGCCAATTAAAATTAATTTCAACATCCCTATTTTTTTTGCCACCAGTACGCTTATAACTGTAATGTAATGGCATAATGTTTGAGTCTAAGTAATTCCAGTTACTGATCTCAATAATATTGTCTTTTCTGATAAACGAAATTAAACCCGTTGTTTTACTTTTGGAGTGGAAAACATAATTATTTTCTTGATCTTTATAGAAACGTCTT
>JAAZZI010000193.1 GCA_014239225.1 Gammaproteobacteria bacterium | reverse complement strand
ATAAAACATTACCTTTACCTACTTATGTCCAGGTGAAAAATCTAAATAATGGTAAATATATTATAGTTAAGGTTAACGATAGAGGCCCATTCCATGAGAACCGCATAATTGATCTGTCATACACAGCAGCAATTAAACTTGATATTATTAAAAAAGGAACAGGTCTTGTCGAAGTTAGAGCAATTGATCCAATAAGACTAACAGAAGATAGTTTGGTTAATGAGAAGAAGAATGAAACAAGCACTAATCAAGACATTAGTTTTTATATACAGGTTGGAACATTTGGCGAATTAGAAAATGCAGAAATTCTAAAACAAAAACTTAGCTCACTTGGCGATGATTTGATTAAAATTAGTAATATTGTGATTTCTGGTGAGACGTTATATCGTGTAATAATTGGGCCAATTACTGACACAAAGCTTTCAGATTCTATTGTTGCCAAACTATCGAGTTTTGACATTTTTAAATATCATATTGTTACTAATTAACGGAAATTTAGAATTCGAATGAATATAAAATCATATTTCATTTTATTGTTATTAATATTTTCTTTTTTTAATAATCAATATTCGTTTGCAGATAACATTATTGTGCCCGCACCCCCAACAAGTGTTGCAACCTCATATTTGTTAATGGATTTCAATAGCGGAAAGATATTGGTTGAAAATAATATTCATCAGAAATTACCACCGGCAAGTTTAACCAAAATAATGACTGTTTATGTTGTAGCGAATGAACTTGACAAAGGAACAATATCTTTTTCAGACGAAGTTTTAGTAAGCAAACAAGCATATGATACGCATGGATCTAGAATGTTTATCGAGATAAATAGTAGAGTTAAATTAGAAGATTTATTACTTGGCGTGATTGTACAATCTGGTAATGATGCGAGCGTTGCATTAGCTGAACATATATCTGGTAGCGAAGAAGTTTTTGTTAGCCTTATGAATCAGCATGCACTTAATTTGGGAATGAAAAATACTCAATTTGCAAATAGCACAGGCATGCCAGCAAAAGATGCTGAACACTCGACCACAGCATATGATTTGGCGATATTATCAAGGGCTTTTATAAGGAATTACCCCGAGAT
>JAAZZI010000192.1 GCA_014239225.1 Gammaproteobacteria bacterium | reverse complement strand
GCTTTTATAAGGTAATCTGGCGTTTCACCAGTTTGTGGGAGCTATTAACGATAATAAAATATGTAACCATTTCTTCTGCTATTAGCCTGTTTGGTATTGGGCTATTATCAGGATTTTCTATTCACCCAGGCTCAGTGTTACTCAGTTTTTATTTTTTCAATGTCCTATTTATCTGTTTTACCAGGGTTTCTGTCAGGGTTTATTTTTCTCATTTTAAAAACCAGCCAATATTTGGGAAAGTACAATCAAAGAAAAGATTAATTCTGATCGGTGCAGGAAAAACGGGTGCTAAAATTTCCCGAGAAATTCTTGACACAGTTGATTCTCCCTATGTGGTTGTAGGCTTTATGGATGATGACCTGAATAAACAGGGTGCCAGGCTTCATGGGATTCAAGTTTTAGGAACCACGGCCGATCTTGAAAAATTAATTATCCCTTTCGATGAATTGTTAATCACTACACCAAGTGCCTCCGGTAATGAATTACTCAGAATTATTGATGCCTGTAAATTAACCGGAAAACGGTTTAAAACAGTGCCTAGCCTTGCAGAATTAATTGATAAGGATGTATCACTTGCAGCCATCCGAGATGTATCCTATCTCGATCTTTTAGGGCGGGATGAAGTTAAACTGGATATGAATTCTATTGAAAACATGCTTTATGGTAAGCGGGTACTTATTACCGGCGCTGGAGGATCAATAGGATCCGAATTGGTTCACCAATGTTTGACTTTTGGACCATCTGAAATTATTTGTTTGGATAATAATGAAGAAAAAATATTTGATATCATGACCTTATCTACAACGTCCAAATCAAATACAATTATTAAACCCGTTTTGGGGAATATCAATGAAAAAAATCAATTAGAAAAAGTTTTCAATGAAAACCGTCCACAAATTGTTTTTCATGCAGCAGCTTACAAGCATGTACCCATTCAGGAAACCCATCCCTGGACAGCAGTTAAAACCAATATTGGCGGTACATTGGGAATGCTGGAATTGACAGATAAATATCATGCAGAAAAATTTGTTCTGGTTTCTACAGACAAAGCAGTTAACCCTGTGAATGTTATGGGAGCGACTAAAAGATTGG
>JAAZZI010000191.1 GCA_014239225.1 Gammaproteobacteria bacterium | reverse complement strand
AACATGAGAGAAGAATCAGTTCGCAAAGCCCTATGCGCTCTAAATATCAAACCAACAAATCAAAGAATTGATATTGCTAAATTTATTTTAATCAAGGATCAGCATCTTTCTGCGGAGGATATTTTTTCGTCACTTAATGATAATAAACGCGGTATTTCTCGAGCAACTGTTTACAATACTTTGAATCTATTTGCCGATAAAGGACTTGTTCGACGCGTTATTATTGATTCTTCCAAAATTTACTATGATTCTAAAACAACACCACACTCTCATTACTATAATGTAGACACCGGTGAAATTTTAGATTTTGAATTTAATGATGTACAGATAAGCCCATTACCCGCATTACCCGAACATACAGTGCGGGAAGGTGTTGATATTGTTGTTCGTGTTAAAAATTCAAAATAATAGTTAATTAAATAATAATAAATATAAAAATATGAGGTTATCATGAAATTAGAAACTATAGCTGTTCACGGCGGTTATTCTCCCGAACCAACAACTAAGTCAGTTGCCGTCCCAATTTATCAAACAACATCATATGCTTTTGATAGCACTCAACATGGAGCTGATTTATTTGATCTGAAAGTAGAGGGAAATATATACACACGTATCATGAATCCAACGACGGCAGTATTAGAACAACGTGTAGCAGAAATGGAAGGTGGTATTGCAGCATTAGGGTTGTCTTCAGGTATGGCGGCAACTAATTACGCGATACAAACTATTACTGAATCTGGAGATAATATTATATCAACAAGTAGTTTATATGGTGGGACATATAATCTATTTGCCCATACCTTTCCTCAAATGGGAATAGAGGTACGTTTCATCGATGCACCAAATTATGAAGAAATAACAAAATTAGTAGATGACAAAACAAAGGCTGTTTTTTGTGAGTCTATTGGCAATCCTGCTGGTAATGTGGCAGATCTTGGTAAGATTTCTGAGTTAGCGCATAGTAAGGGCATACCTGTTATTGTTGATAATACAGTACCAACACCCTACCTATGCCGACCCTTCGAACATGGCTGCGATATTGTGGTTCATTCATTAACAAAATATATGGGCGGTCATGGTAGTAATATAGGCGGTGTTCTTGTTGATTCTGG
>JAAZZI010000190.1 GCA_014239225.1 Gammaproteobacteria bacterium | reverse complement strand
TTTAACTTACCATTAATTATTCACTCAGTTCAAGCAACTGAAGATGTAACTGATTTGCTTAAATCATATTCTAAATCTCGTGGTGTAATTCATGCATACTCAGGAAGTCTTCAGCAAGCAGAGAATTTAATGAAAATAAATTTTTCATTTGGCTTTGGCAACACACTTGCTAACCCTCACGCATATAAACTTCATGACATCGTAAAGTTTTTACCTATAGAGTCTATAGTTATTGAGACTGATGATCATAAAAACTCAGATGAGTTAATTCAAGTAGCAGAAAGAGTTGCAAGAATAAAAAAGATTCCAGTCGAGCAAGTCATTGAACAGTGCGATCAAAACACTCTTAATCTTTTTAATTTAAGTTAATAGCTCTATCCCTTATATGCCTATTATTTTTAGGCCTATGATAGACGAACAAATTATTTAACCTATATTAAAATCATAGTAATTAGAACTTGGAGAACTTTATGGTAAGAACTGAAAGCCCTATTTGTGACTTTAATCTACCCGCAATCAAATTTAATTTAAAAGGCGTAGATGGCAATTATTATGATCTTAGTAGTTTAAAGGGTCCAAATGGTTTACTAGTAATGTTTATTTGTAATCACTGTCCATACGTCAAATCAATCATTCATAGAATTATTAGAGATACAAAGGAGCTTGCAACTCTAGGAATTAATAGTGTTGCAATAATGTCAAATAATCCTAATGAGTATGAAGAAGACTCGTTTGAAAATATGAAAAAAATTTCAAAAGAACTAAATTTTCCTTTCCCATATCTAATCGATGAAACTCAAGAAATTGCAAAATCTTATGGTGCAGTCTGCACTCCTGACTTTTTTGGTTACAATAAAGACCTAGGTCTCCAATATCGTGGAAGACTCGATGAATCAAGAAAGGAGTCAGTTACAAATGCGAGGCGTGATCTATTTGAAGCGATGAAAAATATTGCCATAACCGGCAATGGTCCTAAAGAGCAGACTCCTTCAATGGGTTGTTCAATTAAATGGTTTGATTAATTTATTTTATTAGTAATATCGTCGCAGTAATTACCGGTTTTCAATGCAGAATATCAAATAAAGGTATAATACGCACCTTTTTACTCCCCCGGCGTACATGTCTGCACACGAGTCAAGCGTAAAGTTTAATAGTTT
>JAAZZI010000018.1 GCA_014239225.1 Gammaproteobacteria bacterium | reverse complement strand
ACTAGGGATAGATCTAATATTTAATGAACTCGCGGTTACTTCAGCGGTATACATCATATCTGCATTTACAGGTAAATACATAAGTAGCATGAAAGTTTCAATAATTAAAATTTTAATTTTCATTTAAGTAAAATAATTTTTTATTAATTAATAAATTGACTCCAATTGAAATTCATATCAGCGATAACAAAAAACGAAGGATTAATTAATGAATCCTTTGTATTATATTTAATTGGATTAAAATTTTCATCGACAACACTCCCGCCGGATTCTTCAACGACACATTGAGCTGCAGCTGTATCCCATTCAGAAGTAGGGCCAAACCGTGGATATATGTCAGCTTTACCTTCTGCAACAAGACAGAACTTTTGTGAACTGCCAATTGATAAAATTGTTGCATTTTTCAAATTAGAAATGAAAGATCTTTGTTTTTCATTCCCATGAGAACGACTACCAGCAACCATAATATCATTTTTATTTGTTTTTCTAACGGACATTCTTCTTTTATTTTTTTCATAACATTTATAGGCGCCATAATCTGTGGTTGCTATATAACTTGTATCGATCACGGGGATATAAACGACTCCTAATACAGATTGATTTCCATCGATTAGCGCTATATTGACCGAGAATTCGCCATTTTTTTTAATAAACTCACGTGTTCCATCAAGCGGGTCAACGAGCCAATATTGCGACCATTTATTTCTTTCAGAAAAATCAATATGTGAAGATTCTTCTGATAGAATCGGTATGGTTGGGGTAAGCATTGAAAGACAATGGCAAATTATTTTATGTGCGGCGGTATCTGCTGCTGTTAGCGGTGAATTGTCTTCTTTATTAGTAACAGAGAAATCTGTTTCATAAATTTCTAAGATTTTTCTGCCAGCCTTACGAGCTATTTTATCTACCTTTGATAGTAACTCAGGTAAATTATTATGATCTATTTTATTCATTTGTTTGGCTTTGTTATCCTAAACATTAATTAAAATCTATTTTATATGTCTTTGGACAACATGGAACCTATAATTAACTGGAAAGAGATAAAAACCGTGCTATTTGATATGGACGGCACACTGCTCGATTTGTATTTCGATTATTATTTTTGGCAGGAATATTTACCCGAACAATGGGCCAAAAAGAATAATATGAGTACTCAGGAAGCAAAGATTAAGTTACTAGATTGGTATGAAAAGGAATTAGGGACACTTTCTTGGTATTGTCTTGATTTTTGGACTCAAAAACTAAATTTTGATGTATTTGCATTAAAAGCTGATGTTCGACATCTAATCAAATACAGGCCCCACGCAGAGTCTTTCTTACGGCGTTTAAATGATTCAGATCTTTCACTAATAATGGTTACCAATGCGCATGAGAAACTGATTAAAATGAAAACTGAAGAAACAGGAATTGATACTTTTTTTGGTGAGATAATTAGTTCTCATTCAATTGGTCACGCAAAAGAAGAAAATGCTTTTTGGGAAAAATTAAAATCTAAAGTTCCATTTGATGAAAATAAAACCTTACTAATTGATGATAATTTGACTGTATTGAGAACTGCTAGAGAATTTGGAATTAAACATCTTTTGACAGTGGTAAAACCTAATAGCCAGAAACCAAATCAAAATTCGGAAGAATTTGAGGCAGTTTATTCTTTTGATGGGATTGTTTTTTAAAATTTCATTTTAAGCCATAACAAAAGTCCCAAACTTTATGTTCTAATTTTTTACCTCGGCATTCATAGCGTGTTTCAGTTCTCCAAAGAGGTCTTGGCGAAAAATTATTTTCACCAGCTAGATTAATTAACCCCGAATCATTATTAGCAAGCTCGCCAATATATTCTGCATAATCTTCCCAGTCGGTTGCAATATGTAAGCGACCATGGGCAACAAGTTTTTCTTTTAGAAGTTTTATTAGTTTTTGGTTAACAAGACGACGTTTGTGGTGCCTTTTTTTAGGCCATGGGTCGGGGAAGAAGATAAAGACCTGACTTAAAGAACGATTGGGTATTTGTTTGTTAAGAATATCCATTACATCATATTGAATAATTTTTATATTCTTTAGAGCGGCAGATTCTATTTTATTTAATAATTGTCCTATTCCTGGTCGATGTACTTCAACTGCTAAATAATTATTTTCCGGATGTAATTTTGCATGATTAATAGTTGATTCTCCTGCCCCAACACCAATATCCAAAATTATAGGACTATGCCTTTTAAAAATTTTTTCAAAATTAATTATTTTAGGATTGTATTCAAGCCCATATTTAATCCAGTAATTATTTAAACCATGGAGCTGTGATTTTGTGAGTCGTCCCTCTCGCTTTACATAGCTTCTTATTGGTCTTGTGCTTGTTATATTATTTTTTAAGAAAATCAATATTCTTACTCGGGTGGCGTGAAAAATAGATTAAAAAAAACGGCCATCAATTGGTGAAGAAGCGCTAGCATAGGCGCGTTTTGGCATGCGTCCAGCAAGATATGCCTCTCTTCCTGCTTGAATTGCCTTTTTCATTGCGCTTGCCATTAGTACTGGATTTTTAGCTTCCGCAATAGCTGTATTCATTAGCACACCATCGCACCCAAGTTCCATAGCGATTGATGCATCTGATGCTGTACCTACACCCGCATCTACAATTATTGGTACTGATGCATTTTCAACTATAGTGCGAATATTATAGGGATTCTGAATACCCAGGCCGGAACCAATTGGTGCCGCGAGCGGCATAACGGCAACACAACCAATCTCTTCTAAACGCTTAGCGATAATTGGGTCGTCGGTGGTGTAGACCATAACTTTAAAATTATCATCTATAAGTTCTTTCGCGGCATCTAAAGTTTGTGTGATGTTGGGGAAAAGTGTTTTTTCATCGGCCAACACTTCAAGTTTGACTAAGTCATGGCCATTTAATAATTCTCTGGCCAACTGACAAGTTCTGACTGCAGAAGCAGCATCGTAGCAACCTGCGGTGTTAGGCAGGATTGTATATTTATCAGGCGGAATTATATCAAGCAGATTTGGTTCATTTTTTTCTTGACCAAGATTAGTACGTCTAATCGCCACAGTTACAATTTCGGCACCGCTTTTATCGATAGCAGATTTTGTTTCTTCTGAATTTTTATACTTTCCGGTACCGACTAGTAATCTAGAGGAATATTTAGAACCTGCTATTGTAAATTTATCCGTATGAGAGTTTGTCATAAGTATCTTTTAAATTGACAGATATAATTCTATCCGCCACCAATAGCTTGAACAATTTCAATTTTATCTCCACTATTTATTTTTTGATTACTGTATTCACTTTTTGGGATAATAGTTTGATTTATTTCTACAGCATATTTTCCATTTAGTTCTAGATTTTTAATTAAGGCGACGACCGAGCAATTATTTTCTATTGAGTAAGAGGAGCCATTAAGTAAAACATTCATTTCAGATTATTAGTCCAGACTAATTTCTAGAACTTCTCTTGAAATATGACATCTCAACGATGATTTTTTTTCTGCAATAATCTTTTGGCATTCCTTGTGAATATTACTTACCATTTCGTCATCGTTATTTGGGTCATGTGAAAATAAAAATAGATCCTTGACTTTGGCATCAATCGCCATATTAACTACATCAATATAGCAAGAGTGACCCCAACCTTTTTTCTTTTTGTAGTCTTGAGGGGTATATTGCGCATCATGAATTAATATATCAGTATTAGCTATTGCTTTAACTTCCGCTTCATACTCTTCACGATTCATTTGCGTAAACATGGCTGTTTCTTCCTCGGTAAAACCCTCCATTTTTTCTTTGATTGATTTATCGAGAAACAAGCACTCATTATCCGGGATATATATTATGGTTCTGTTTTTGGTTTTTATTTTATATCCATACGTTATTCCCGGGTGGTGAGCGCTATAATATGAAATCTCCATCGAACCATAATTTAGCTTTTTTTGTTTTGGGTCGAGATAAGATATTTTTGCCACCCACTCCTCAGTACCCACAGGAAAGTAGGGTGCTTTCATTTGGTCAGCAATATATTTTTTTATTACTTCTTTTGAATCTCCAGGACCAAAGAAACTGATATCGTATTTTGAATTAAATGCGGGGACGAAGAAGGGTAGGCCGGAAATATGATCCCAATGAAAATGCGATAATAATATTAGTAGTTCTTTATGTTTATCATCAGATAGTAATTTATTTCCAAGAGGTATAATGCCAGTCCCAGCATCACAAATAAGCACATGGCCATCTATATTTATTTCAACACAGGGTGTATTGCCGCCTACCTCTAAGTGGGTTTTAAATGGCGCGGTATACGAACCCCGTACACCCCAAAAGCGGATATAAGATTTTGCCATACGTTAAATTTCTAATAAATATTAAATGGATTAAACAAATTATTATTATTTTATATAGTCGAGCATTATACTGGTAATAGATCGCATTGACATTGGTTTAACAATAAAATCAAGCGCCCCTAGCTCAAAAGCAACCGTTCGGTCTTGGGTATAATTCTTCGATGTAATCATTATCACTCTAGTATCACTATGGAGAGGTATTTTTCTTAATTCCTCAAGGAAGGTTAGCCCATTTTTATCTGGCATTATAATATTTAGGAAAAGCAAACTGGGCTTATTATTGCCAAGATATTCCATTGCTGACTCTGTGTCTCCGTAAGTTTTTAGGTCAATTGATAAATTTTCAACACTTCGTAGAAAAAATTTACGAGAAGTTGCATTATCATCAACGACAACAACGGTTCGTTTATATTCGTCCATTAAAGATCATACCCATTTGCTAAGTCTAAATTACACGTAAAAGTCAATTTCGTATTATTACAGGGAAACAAAATATCAGAATTTGATGGTTTTTTACTAAGGGACTTTGAGATTTAGTGACGCAGTTCAACTTATTGGTATGTGAAATTATGATTTGGCAGGTTAATTATAATGCCAATCTTTATTTTTTGTATCAAATTACATTGATTTATTTTCAATTTTTTGTTCTATAGTTACAGAATCTATGTTATTAGTTGCCAGTATTTTTTCCGCCGTGTCCTTTTTTTCTTTATCTTTAAATGGCCCGACGAAAACACGAAAGCTAATACCTTTACCAATTATATTCGTTTTTTCTATATATGAAGATAGTCCTGAAAAAGCAAGTTTTGCTTTTATAGCGTCCGCCGATTTAAAATTTTTAAAAGAACCAACCTGAATAATATATCTCGTAATTTTTTCACTTTTATCAATATTTATTTGTGTTTTCGGGTATGTTTTTTCAGTAACTTCTTCTACTGTTCTTTCTTCTAGTATTGTTGGAAAATCGAATGTTATTTCTTTTGTGTTTATAGTTTCAATATTTTCATTTTCTTTATTGTAATTATTGTCATTGAATGATGGTTTTCCCTCATATATATTCTCATTTTGATTAAAATAAATACTGGTTGCAAATGTACCCAATACCAATCCAATTAAAAAAGAAAATAGATTACCGGTATTTTTTATTTTTGGTTCTGATTTATTATTTTTTATATTTTTATAATCTCGCGGCATTACATTTCCTCTGGAGAACTTACCCCTAATTGTAATAATCCATTTCTTATTATCTGTCTTGTAGCGTCTATGAGTGATAAGCGTGCATTCCTAATTAAATCATCTTCAACTAAGAATTGGTTAACGTTATAGTAAGCATGAAAATCGTTTGCAAGGTCTTTTAAATAATATGCTAGTTGATGTGGCTCAAAGGAAACAGCCGCGTTTTCGATTACACCAGGATATTTAGCGAGAGATCTGAGTAATTTAATTTCATGATCTTCCACTAATGTTGATAAATCTGAAAGTTTTTTTGATTGAAAAAAAGTATATCCTTTCTCATCCATTTGGCGGAACACACTACAAATTCTTGCGTGTGCGTATTGAATATAATATACCGGATTATTATTTGATTCAGATTTGGCGAGTTCTAAGTCAAAATCTAAATGCTGTTCGTTCTTTCTCATTATATAGAAAAAGCGAGCAGCATCTTTACCAACTTCTTTTATTAATTCTTTCAAAGTAATAAATTCACCCGATCGCGTGGACATTTGTAATTTTTCTTTACCTCTAAAGAGCGTTGCAAATTGTACAAGTAATATTGTTATTGCTTCAGGAGGATAATCAAGGGCTTTCATTGAGGCCTTAACTCTTTCAATATATCCATGGTGATCAGCACCCCAAATATTTATTATCTTTTTATAACCACGTTCAAATTTAGAAAGATGATATGCAATATCAGAGGCGAAATAAGTTTTTTGTCTTTTCTCCCTTACTAGCACGCGGTCCTTCTCGTCTCCAAGCTTACTAGAGCGGAACCATTTAGCCCCATCTTTTTGATAAACCCAAGATTTGTCATTTAGTTTTGCAATACATTGATTAACTGAATTGTTTTTTAGTAAAGAATATTCTGAGTACCAATTATTAAATTCAACACCAAATTCATTTAGATCATTTTTAATAGAAGATAATATTGAATCTAGGCACGTTTCTAAAATGAGACGATAATTCTTTTCCCCAAGCACGCCGGAACAATGCTTAATTAATTTATCAATTTTTATATCTGCTTCTTCTTTTGTATCTAGTAAATCCAAAATATCTTTATGGGGAGTTACAAATTTATTCGCATATTTATCTTTTAAGTCAGCAGCAATATCAATTATATAATTACCCTTATAGGCACTTTCCGGGAAACAAATTTCTTTATCATGTTGCTGTAGGTAACGTATCCAAGTGCTAACAGTTAGGATATCCATCTGTCTTCCAGAATCATTTACATAGTATTCACAATGAATATTGAACCCAGTTTTTTTAAGCAAATTGGCTATTGCAGCGCCGTAAGCAGCTCCTCTACCATGACCGATATGTAGAGGACCGGTTGGGTTTGCAGAAACAAATTCAATTAATGTCGATTGATTATCTCCAATTTTAGAATTTCCATATGTATCACCTTTTTCTAAAATATCGAGCACTACAGATTGATATGAATTCTGATTTAGAAAAAAGTTAATAAATCCAGGACCCGCAATCTCAGTTCGTTTTATTAAATCTGATTCTGGGAGGTTTTCAGTAATCCTATTTGCTAATTCACGCGGGTTACAATTACAAGTTTTCGCTAATACCATGGCTAAATTACTAGCAAAATCACCATGCGATAGATCACGGCTGTACTCAATTTTAATGTCGTCTTTTTTAATTGCAATTACCATTCCCTCGGATTCGAGTACTCGCAGGGATTGGTCAAGTAATGCTTGGAGTTGTTTTTTCAATTAAGCCATCTCAGAAAAAAAAGTGGCATTATTGTATTAGTTTTAATAAAACAAGAGAAGTCGATTAGAGCGGCCTATTTAACTACAGTTAATCCAAGAATTTCCCAATTTTGCATACAACCACGATACCATTTAAGTTTTTCAGCCGGATAACCAAACCTGAGTAACGTTTTGATATTGGAGGGTGATTGGCCACACCACATGCCATTGCAAAAGAGTACTAGTGTTTTTACATTTGAAAAATTCCATAATCCCTCGATATTCATTACACCAAATTTTTTTTCTAGAATCTCAGCTATTTGGAAAGGGTCAGCCCCAGCTTCTGGTTTTAATAAAGTCCAAGGAATATTGATTGAACCCGGAATAGTGCCATTACTAACCCAATCCTCCATGCGTGAATCAATAATTAGAATAGAATTATCACCACTAGAGATTTTTCTTAGATAGTTTAACAATTCCAATTCTCCAACCGTCTCAACACCACCCCCAAGATTATGTGGTTGTATACAAAATGGCGGACATTTTCTTGAGGTTTTTGCATACTCAGGATTAACTAAATTATTAGGCGACTGGTTTCTCTGAATTCTAATTTCTTTTCCATTATGCTTTACATCAATAAAGCCAATGTTATTACTTATTTTAACTTCAAGTTCATTACTTGACGCAGATGAAATATTTATTACCAATAGAGAGGTAAATAGAAGTAGTAGAGAGTTTTTGATTATATTATTCATTAATTAGTTGCTTAATTCATATCTTGTGGGTCTATGTCTAATGACCAGCGAACTTTTTTTGAATTTTTCGTTTTTTCAAGATTTTTTAACCATTCATCCAGATGTTCATGCAAAATTTTTCTATTCGTTGCTTGAATAATTAATTGGTAGCGAAAGCGTCCGCCATGTTTTTCTATTATGGCTGGTATTGGACCAAACAATAGCAACTTATTTTTTGATAACTGTTTCAATTGTATACTAGCATGTTTAATAAAGCGTTTTATCTCTTCAATATTATGCGCCTCTACCCTTAATAACGCCATGTATGAATATGGCGGTAATGATGAACATTTTCTTTCTTTCAATAATGATTTAGCAAGATAATTATATCCATGTTTAATTAGGTTATGAAATAACTGATGTTCAGGATTATATGTTTGCACAATAACTGTGCCTTCTCTTTCACCTCTCCCCGTTCGACCACTCACTTGCATAAAGAGTTGCGCTAATCTTTCGCCAGCACGAAAGTCAGTGGAGAATAATCCGCGATCCGCATCAACAATTGCAGCCAAAGTAACTTTAGGAAAATGATGTCCTTTTGCGATCATTTGAGTACCGATTAAAATATCAATTTGACCGGAGTGTACTTTGCTTAGATATTTGTCCATTGAATCTTTTTTTTGTGTCGTATCACGATCAATTCTCGCAATATTTGATTTAGGGAATATTTTTGAGAGTACCTCCTCAATTCTCTCAGTTCCATGTCCAAGTCGAAGTAATTCTGATTCACATAAAGGACAGTTTTTTATATTTTTCTTTGATGAGCCACAGTGATGGCAATTAAGACGATTATTAGACTTATGATAGGTAAGGGGTATTTCACACCTATCACATTCTGCTTTCCAGCAACAATGATGACAGTAAAGATGTGTTGCATAACCTCTTCTATTTAGAAATAATAATATTTGATTATTAGTTTTTAAATTCTTATCGATTTCATTAATGAGTATTTGTGACAATGGCCCGTGCATTTTTTTATTTTTTATGTCGAGTAATTTATATTTAGGTTGTTTTGCAACACCTGCCCTAACAGGTAAAACTAAGTGTATATATCGATTTTTTTCAGTGTTATGAATTGTTTCTAGTGAAGGGGTAGCAGAGCCTAATATTACAGGGACACCATTTCGATTCGCACGAACAATCATCAAATCTCTTGCTGAGTATTGGAAGCCACTATGCTGTTTGTAAGAAAGGTCATGTTCTTCATCTACAATATAGATACCAGGATTTAGGAGAGGCGTCCAAACGGCAGAACGTGTTCCCAATATGATTTTTGCTTTACCTGTTTTTGCGTCTTGCCAATATTTAAGCCTTTCGCTATCAGAAAGACCAGAATGTTGTATAGCCATATGCACATTAAATCGATCTTTAAAACGTTGTATTAGTTGGCGGGGTTAAGCCAATCTCTGGCAATAAAACCAAACATTGTTTTTTAGATTTAATAACGGATTCCATGACCGACATATAGACTTCAGTTTTACCACTACCAGTTATCCCATCAAGCAAGAAAATTGAATTGGTGTTTATTGAATCAAGAATTTTATTAATAGCAGTATTTTGATTCTTATTTAGTTTAATAGAGCTTTCATTTTTTTTTGTTGGATTCTCTAATTTTTTTTCAGTTTCTTTCTTTATTAATCCTATTTTTTCAAGGGCAAGAAGTGAGCGTTTTGCTCTAGGGAAAATTTTATATAGTTCAAATTCATTAACTGGCGTTTTATTCTTCTGAAAATAGTTGAGTATTTTAATTTGTACTAATGAAATATTTTTTGAATTTATATAAGATGAGGATTGTTTATTTGATAGAGACCAACAGTAATATTCATAATCGGTTATCGAGTTATTCTTTCTTAATAATATAGGCAAAGCGTTGTAAATTACTTCTCCAATAGGATAGTGATAATAGTTACTCGCCCAATTTAAAAAATTTAAATGTTCAATATTTACTATAGGTTTGTCATCAATAATGTAGTTAATTTTTTTTAATTTATGTTGAGGGTGATTCGTTTTATTGTTAATTGCAACAATAATACCAGTAATATTTTTGCGTTTACCAAATGACACTGAAACCCTTAAGCCTGGCTGAAGTACTCTATGGTCTGTGATTTCCCCAGGCAGATAATCGAATAGACGCTAATACCGGGGTGGTTGCAAATGCCAATAATCCAGACGCTATGTTCGAAACATTTAGATTGGAGAATGCCCCAAAGTCATTAGACAAAAAGAAGCAATCCGACCTTTTATTACAAGATGATGGAGTCATGTCTATCCCAGAACAATTATTTTAGTAATCCGTCATGACAAATCTTTTCATTTATGACAACTAAA
>JAAZZI010000189.1 GCA_014239225.1 Gammaproteobacteria bacterium | reverse complement strand
AAGACAATATTTCAATTCAAACTTGAATCGTGATCACGTCAGAGTGTAATAAAATTAAAAATAATCAGTATATAGTAAAAATAATTAAAGATGAGAGTAAAACAACACCAAGCAGACCAATCAAGATGTAAGTTGAGTTTGCTAAGGCATTAACCGTGAAATATGGTGTTGTTGTTTGTGAATTCGTTTCTAGTCCAAAAACACTAATTGAAGAATAATCTACTCCAATAGAGGCTGGCTTACTGACTACTACAGTCACATCATCAGTTATTTCAGGGCTAAATATTAAACCAAAAGCCGTTATGATTAATATAGTCAAAAGTCCAACCATAGACGCGTTCAGGTTCTTGAAAAGAGTCTTAATTGTAAATCCCATGAAAGCAATTCCAATAACCATGAACAATATAATTGTTCCAGCTGAATAAGCCGCTTCTTCTTTACTCACAGTGACAGCTGCAAATCTTTTTATTCCGGTCGCTTGATCCATCGATACACTCACCATAACTCCCAACGCTACAACTCCCATAACTAAAAACACCAAACCTGGAGACAGGCCGCGGGCACGTTTTTGGAGAAATGGTATTGTAATACTAATTAATAATGAAATAACCAGCATAAGACCGTATGCCATGTCGGTTATAAAGCTTTGCATCTTTCCAAAGTTAAAGGTTGAAAGTGCAAATGTAATTAAAAATATATTTAAAGAGCCAAGTAATGCACCGAAAGCACTTCCACGACCACCAGCCAGGTTTGCTCCACCAAGTACAAGTGCTGTAACTGCCATTAATGTATAAGTTGTCCCTTGAGTAGGATCTCCAGAGCTTATTAAGGAGGTAAAAGTTATAGCTGCAAGCCCCGTATATATTCCACCAACAACATGTGCGCCAATACGAACTAAATTAATATTGACTCCACTAGTATAGGTAGCACGTTCATCAGATCCCATCATTTTTAGATTGCCAAAAAATGCTGTTTGTGCAATCAGATACCACCCTATGGTTGCAATAATTAATATGACTAGAACAGGTGAAAAAATAGTGGTACCTTCACCCCAACTTAACATCCAATCAGGTACCAAACCTGTGGGACGAGGCATAATGATAATATTTATTCCTACCAATGAAAGATAACCGCTCAAAGAAACGATGATCGGTTGTACTCG
>JAAZZI010000188.1 GCA_014239225.1 Gammaproteobacteria bacterium | reverse complement strand
ACGAATATTTGCAGCGGCAACTAACATTTCTTCATAAGTGGTTGGAGCCGCAATTCCTAGCTGATCCAAAACATCTGCCCTGTACGTTAGATGTTGAGCGTTCGCCATAAAGGCAACACCCATAATATTTCCATCAATAGTAATTAACTGGCTTTTCTGTAGATCCTGTCCATGCTTAGCAACCAGATCATTCAAAGGTCTAATCACATCATTGTTCATAAGTGCAACAATGGACGAGTTAGCAACTATAGCAGATGTGTATTCAGCAGGGTTACCAGTCATACCAGCTACGTTAATTTTTTGATGATCAGCTGTTAAGTTTGTTTCAACTGTAACGCCATCACCAGCACATTCCATAGCTCCCGCTCCAATAGTTTGGATCGCTGGGAATTCATTACCAACAACACTAACTCTTCCTTCAGAAATGCCGCAACCCGCCCACGCACTTGAAGCTAGAGTAGTAAGAGCTACAACTGTAGCAATTTTTCTTAAAAACATATTAATACTCCTATTATTTTCTTATTTAAATACTCATTAATACAACATCATATGAAACAATAAAAACTTTCTTTGCATACGATTGCAAATTATTATAACACAGTCTATTATCCTATAGCTATAATTTTGCATTCGTATTCAGAAAATAGTATATATTAATTTTTAAATCGGAACATTAAATAGGAGAATCAATATGCCAGCCAGAGCTCCAAGACCTCCAATGGATATAGCAACAAAAACTAGCTACACTAATAATTGAGTTTTTAAAGTCACTCTACTTCTGCCAATTCGGCAGTGGGTCATATCCCAACTGCAATAAAACATGTGGAACATCGACAAACACCCAATTTTCCACTAAAAGCTCATTTTCACGGCGCCACCAATCACAAACGCGCATTAAAACGCGGTCATTTGTTGGACCTTGTCCTAGGAAGGGCTTGACGTTAATACCGGTCAAGGATGGCCAGCCTCCTGAACAGGTGTAATTCCCCTCGCCAAATCTTGTGAAATGTTCAGTAAAGCCGTTATTTTTTGCTCCGCCTGACCATCCTTCAAACTGAGATTCAAACGGGACTTGAAATGAGGCGAATTCGTCCACACCAATAAAAGAACCAAACGCACCTGGCCCATACCACATCATATTCTTATGCCAATAGGGTCGCCACGCCTCATCCTTTGTCGCTAATTTGTCAAGCATATCA